>DATJKV010000439.1:0-2594 GCA_035491155.1 Magnetospirillum sp.
AGCGCGCTGCCATAAAGGATGGAAGAAGGCGAGGGGGCGTCCCCCTCGCCGGACCGTCACGACGCGGCTTCGTCGCCGGCGGTCGCGGCCGCCGCCACGATCATGTCGCCGAATTCGCGCAGGTAGACCGAGCCTTTCACGGTGCGCTGCACCAGCACCGAGCGGCGGTCGGCGTCGTCGGTCTTGCGCTTGATCAGGCCCAGCTCGGACAGGCGGTCCAGCGCGCGGGTAATGGCCGGCTTCGAAACGTTCAGCGTCTGGGCCAGGCCGCGCACCGTATGGGGCGGCGGGGTCAGATAGACGGTCAGCAGCAGCGCCATCTGGCGCGCGGACAGGTCGGGCCCGTCGCGGCGGACGCTCTCGACGATGGCGCCGCGCCACAAATCCAGTGCCTGCACTGCCTTAAGCTGAAACCCCATTTTCCCCGGTCCTGTTCATTCCGTGGACGAAATCTTTTAGCGTGTCGGAAGCGTTACGGCAACAGACTTGCGGGCTTTCCTTGGAAAAAGCGCACATGCAGGTAAACAAAGCCTAGGCGCTGAAACGTTGGGTGATGACCGCGTAAAGGGCTCGCAAGGCCAGGGCTTCGCCGCCGTCGGGGCGGCCGGGGCGCGAGGCAGGGTTCCACGCCATGATATCCAGATGCGCCCAGGGAATATTGGGGCCGACGAATTCCTGCAGGAACAGGGCGGCGGTGATGGCGCCGGCATAGGGGCCGTCGGAGACGTTGTTGAGGTCGGCCACCTTGCTGTCCAGCATGCGGCGATAGGGTTTGTACAGCGGCAGCCGCCACAGGGGATCGGCTTCCGATTCCCCGGCGCGGGCCAAGTCCGACGCCAACAGGTCGTTGTTGGTGAACAGCGCCGGCAGCTCGACGCCCAGCGCGGTGCGGGCGGCGCCGGTCAGCGTCGCCATGTCGATCAGCAGCTCGGGCTTCTCGCGCGAGGCCTCCCACAGGGCGTCGGCCAGCACCAGCCGGCCCTCGGCGTCGGTGTTGCCGACTTCGACGGTGACGCCCTTGCGGGTGGCGAGCACGTCCAGCGGCCGCATGGCATCGCCCGATACCGCGTTCTCCACCGCCGGGATCAGCACGCGCAGGCGCACCGGCAGCTTGGCCGCCATCACCATGTGGGCCAGGCCCAATACGTGGGCGGCACCGCCCATGTCCTTCTTCATCAGCTTCATGGACGAGGACGGCTTGAGGTCGAGGCCGCCCGAATCGAAGCACACGCCCTTGCCCACCAGGGTCAGGCGCGGCGCGGTGTCGTCGCCCCACACCAGGTCGATCAGGCGGGGCTGGCGATGGGCGGCGGCGGCGCGGCCCACCGCGTGGATGGCCGGATAGTTCTCGCTCAACAGCCCTTCGCCCACGATCACCCGGACGCTGGCGCCATGCTGGGCGGCCAGGCCTTCCGCCGCGCTGGCCAGCTCGGCCGGGCCCAGATCGGCGGCGGGGGTGTTGATGAGGTCGCGCACCAGGCAGGTGGCCTCGTGGGTGCGGTCCACCCAGCCCCGGTCGGCCGCCTCGGGCCACACCAGCTTGGGCCACGGGCGCTCGGGGCGCTTCTTGTAGCGGCTGAAGGCGTAGCTGGCGAGGTTCCACGACAGCGCCGCCCAATTGGCGGTCCGGGTCGCCAGCGGGGCGGCGACGCGGTAGGTGCCGGGGGGAAGCTTGGTCGCCACGGCGGCGAAGGACCATACGTCCTCCTCGTCGCCCTGGCCGATCAGCGCCAGCGCCAGCGAGCCGTCGATGGCGGGCACCAGGCACAGCTGGCCGGGCTCGGCGGTGAAGTTGTTGGCCTGCGCCCACACGCGCACGTGCGCGGCCTGGCCTGCGGCCCAGGAGTCGAACTCCGACTTCTTCAGGGGAACCAGGTCCACCGCGGCTTGCGCCGCTTCCACCATATGCTCCAGCACCTGTCTAGGCCTCCTGTCCGGTTCGGCCCGCCACAATGGCCGAGTTGGGCGGCCTTGGAAAGACCGCCTTGCGGTCGGGCGCCACCCAGGGGATCATGCCGACCGGCTTTTCGAACGGCAGAGGTCCCGCCATGCCCGCACCCATGACCCTGGTCATCGGCACCAAGCGCTTTTCGTCATGGTCGCTGCGCCCCTGGCTTGCCGCCAAGATGGCCAGCGTCGACTTCGACGAGGTGCTGATCGCCCTGCGCCGGCCCGAAACCAAGGCCGAGATTCTGAAACACTCGCCCTCGGGCAAGGTCCCCTGCCTGATCCATGGCGCCCTTACCATATGGGATTCGCTGGCGATCTGCGAATACCTGGCCGAACTGCATCCCACCCTGTGGCCGGAAGGCCGGGAGGCGCGCGCGGTGGCGCGCGCGGTGTCGGCCGAGATGCATTCCGGCTATCCGAACTTGCGCAACGCCTGTTCCATGGATGTGTGCGAGGTGACGCCGCTGGCCGACATTCCGCCCGAGGTGCAGGCCGAAATCGACCGCATCAAGGCGCTGTGGAACGATTGCCGCGCCCGCTTCGGCACCAAGGACGGCGGCCCCTTCCTGTTCGGCCGCTTCTCGGCGGCGGACGCCATGTTCGCGCCCGTGGTCACCCGCTTCACCACCTTCGCCATTCCGTTG
>DATJKV010000440.1:0-2951 GCA_035491155.1 Magnetospirillum sp.
CTGTTGTTTATCACACCATCCTCACGCCGCGAGACGTTCGTTCAATTCCACCAGCACCTTCTGCGCGGCGATAGGAATCACCGTGCCGGGGCCGAAGATGGCGGCGGCGCCGTTGGCCTTGAGGTACTCGTAGTCCTGCGCGGGAATGACACCGCCAGCGACCACCATGATGTCCTCGCGGTCCAGCTTCTTCAGTTCGGCCACCAGTTGTGGCAGCAGCGTCTTGTGGCCGGCGGCCAGCGAACTCATGCCGACCACATGCACGTCGTTTTCCACCGCTTGCCGGGCGACTTCTTCAGGCGTCTGGAACAGCGCGCCGATATCCACGTCGAAGCCGAGATCGGCGAAGGCGGTGGCGATGACCTTCGCGCCCCGGTCGTGGCCGTCCTGCCCCAGCTTGGCGACCATGATGCGTGGCCGGCGGCCTTCGCGCTGCTCGAACTCGTCGGCCATCTTGCGTACCGTGGCGATTTCCTCGGCGTCGCCGAACTCGCTGCTGTACACTCCGGAAATGGCGCGGATGATCGCCTTGTGCCGGCCGAACACCTTTTCCATCGCGTCGGAGATTTCACCCAGACTGGCGCGGGCGCGGGCGGCTTCGACCGCCTTCTCCAGCAGGTTGCCGGAACCGGAACTGGCGGCTTCGGTGATGGCGTGCAGGCAAGCTTCCACCTTGGCCTCGTCGCGCTGGGCGCGCAGCTTGTGCAAGCGTTGCACCTGCGCTTCGCGCACGGCGGTATTGTCGATGCTGAGGATGTCCAGCTTGTCTTCCTTGGCGAGCCGGTACTTGTTGACGCTGACGATGGTTTCCTTGCCGGAATCGATTTGCGCCTGCCGCCGTGCCGCCGCTTCTTCGATACGCATCTTGGGCAGGCCGGTTTCGATGGCCTTGGCCATGCCGCCCAGGCTCTCCACTTCCTGAATATGGCCCCAGGCCCGCTTGACCAGTTCGTTGGTCAGCGCCTCGACGTAATACGAACCGCCCCACGGGTCCAGTACCTTGCAGATGGCCGTTTCGTCTTGCAGGTAAAGCTGGGTATTGCGCGCGATGCGGGCCGAGAAGTCGGTCGGCAGGGCGATGGCTTCGTCCAGGGCATTGGTATGCAAGGACTGGGTATGGCCCAGCGCCGCCGCCAGCGCCTCGATGCAGGTCCGGGCGACGTTGTTGAACGGGTCTTGCTCGGTCAGGCTCCAGCCCGAGGTTTGGCTGTGCGTGCGCAAGGCCATCGACTTGTCGTTCTTGGGATTGAACTGCTTGATGATCTTGGCCCACAGCAGCCGTCCGGCCCGCATCTTGGCCACTTCCATGAAATAGTTCATGCCGATGGCCCAGAAGAACGACAGCCGGGGGGCAAAGGTGTCGATGTCCATCCCGGCCTTGATGCCGGTGCGGACGTATTCCAGTCCATCGGCCAAGGTGTAGCCCAGTTCCAGATCGGCAGTCGCACCGGCTTCCTGCATGTGGTAACCGGAGATCGAGATGCTGTTGAACTTCGGCATTTCCTTGGAGGTGTAGGCGAAGATGTCGCCGATGATGCGGATGGAGGGGTCTGGCGGATAAATATAGGTGTTCCGCACCATGTACTCTTTCAGAATGTCGTTCTGAATAGTGCCGGTCAGCTTCTCGTGGGTAACGCCCTGCTCCTCCGCCGCCGCGATGTAGAACGCCATCACCGGCAGCACCGCGCCGTTCATGGTCATCGACACCGACATCTGGTCGAGCGGGATGCCGCTGAACAGGATTTCCATGTCCAGCAAGGAATCGATCGCCACGCCGGCCTTGCCGACATCGCCCACCACACGCGGATGGTCGGAGTCGTAGCCGCGATGGGTCGCCAAATCGAACGCGATGGACAGGCCCTTCTGCCCGGCGGCCAGGTTGCGGCGATAGAAGGCGTTGGACTCCTCGGCGGTGGAGAAACCGGCGTACTGGCGCACCGTCCACGGCTGGGTCACGTACATCGCCGGATAGGGGCCGCGCAGGAACGGCGGCACGCCGGCGACGTAGCCCAGATGCTGCAAATCCTTGATGTCGTCTCGCGTGTACAGCGGTTTGATGTCGATGTGCTCCATGGTCGCCGAGACCAGTTCCTCCAGGGGCTTGCCGGTGGCTTTCTCGACCGTCGCCCGCCAGTCGGCGAAGCTGGGCTTGGGAAAGTCCACGCCGTAGGCCATCGTGGTGAAATCGGGTGATTTGCTCATTGGGCGACCCCCATCTTCTTCTGCAAGGTTGACAACAGAGCTTGGCAATTGGCGTTGAGGTGAATGAAATCGTCCACGCCGGCGGCCTTGAACGCTTCGACGTGATCGGCCGGATAGCCGGCCAGCATCACGATCAGATCGGGAGCGGCTTTTTTGAGTTTCTGGACCAGCGGCGGGACGATGTCGGGATAGGTCGGGTCGGTGGAGCAAATCACCACCGCCTTGGCGCTGGAGGCCAGCGCCGCGTCCGCCGCTTCGTCCGGAGTGTTGAAGCCGGCCGGATAGATGGTCTCGAAGCCGCCCACGCCGACAAAAGCGGTGGTGAAATCGGCGCGAGCCTTGTGCTGGGTCAGCGGCCCCATGGTGGCAAGAAACACCTGCGGGCGCTGGCCGATGCGGGCGGTGTAGGTTTCCGCTGCCTGCCGAAGCGCCTCGAACGCCTGCGCGCCACGATGAGCGCGGACGGCGGTGGCGGTGGGGCCTGGCTTGGCGGTGGCTCGCGCCGCCTGGGCGATTTCGCCCAGGGTCGCGCCGGCCAGCGCGGCTTGGATTGCGGCTTCGACCACGCCGCCGCCCTTGGCCAGCACATGCAGCGCCGCTTGCTTCGGGCCGGTGTTGGCGTCCGCCCGGTAGTGCTTGAGCGCCGCAGCCCGTTCCGACTGCACCGCCCAGGCATCGAGCACCACCGGTTCGATCCGAGTTTCCTTCAGGTTCGGATACATGTTGGTGCCGACGAAAATGTCCTTGCG
>DATJKV010000441.1:0-5204 GCA_035491155.1 Magnetospirillum sp.
CGGCATCCCCACCCGCGCCACCGGCTTCTTCAACCACAATGCCCTGTTCGAGGTGAACCTGCCTCAGGCGGGTGGGCTGGAAGTGATCCGCGGGCCCGGTTCGGCGCTGCAAGGCTCGGACGCCATCGGCGGCGTGTTCAACGTGCTGACCAAGCCTCCGTCCGAAAAGCCCGAGGCCACCGTCACCGCCGAGGGCGGCTCCTACGGCTGGGCCCGGGCGCTGGCCTCGGCCAGCTCCAGCTGGGGCGAATTGGGCGCGCGCGGCGACCTCAACCTCACCCATTCCGATGGCTGGCGCCACAACACCGAGTATGACCGCCGCACCGGCGGCTTGAGGGTGGACGACGTGCTGCCCGGCGGGGCGACGCTCAAGTCCATCGTCTCGGTGTCCGACGTGGACATGCAGACCGGCGCCAATGCCCGTCTGACCAAGGCCGATTACGAGGACAATCCCAAGGCCAACTACCATTCCATCGCTTACCGCCGGCTCCAGGCCCTGCGCGGCTCCACCGCCTACGAGGTGGAAGACGGCGACACCCTGTGGTCGCTCACCCCGTTCGTGCGCGCCAACCGCATGGAATTGCTGGCGTCGTTCACCTTGAGCAACGACCCCACCATCGCCACCACCGGGCATGAATCCCTCGGCATGCAGGCGCGCTACCGCAAGGATTTCGCGCCCTGGCGCACCCGCGTGGTGACCGGCGCGGACATGGACTTCAGCCCCGGCTTTCACGAGGAAGACCGCCTGCGCACGTTCAAGTCGGGCGAGTACTTTACCAGCTACACCAAGGCGTTCCGGCTGTACGATTACGACGTCACCTACATGCAGGCGTCGCCCTTTGTGCACAGCGAGACATCGCCCATCGAGTCCCTGCGCCTGTCCGCCGGCCTGCGCGCCGACGTCATGCGCTACGACTACAAGAACAATCTTGCCACCGGTTCCTTCACCGACCCGGTGGTGGGCGGCAAGTGGTACCGTCCTGGCGACACCACCCGCGACTACAGCCACCTGAGCCCCAGCCTGGGCGCCACCTACGAGTTCGATCCGGCGCTGAACGGCTTCGTGCGCTACAAGCATTCCTTCCGGGCGCCGTCGGAAAGCGACTTGTTCCGCTCGGGCAAGAATGCCGACTCGCTGCATCTCCAGCCGGTCAAGGTGGACAATTACGAGGCCGGCCTGCGCGGCCCCGACAAGGGCGCCCTGTCGTGGGAACTGGCCTATTTCACCATGCTGAAGCGCGACGACATCATCTCCGTCAAGGACGCCGCGGGCAACACCGACTCGGCCAACAACGGCAAGACCCGCCATTACGGCGTCGAGGCCGCTGTGGGCTGGCACTTCCTGCCCGACTGGCAGGTGGGTGCCAACGGCACCTATGCCCGTCACCGCTATGCCAGTTGGGCCACCACATCGGGCAATTTCAGCGGCAACGACATTCCCGCCGCGCCGCGCGTGGTGGCCAACCTGACGCTCGGCTGGGAGCCCAAGACCGAAACGCTGGCGGGTCTCCGGGTCGAGGGCGAGTGGACCCACCTGGGCCCATACCGCATGGACGATGCCAACCTGCACACCTATGACGGCCACGACCTGTTCAATCTGCGCACCTCGTACGCGCTGACCGAGAATCTCGAGGTGTTCGCTCGGGTGATGAACCTGTTCGACGCCAAGTGGGCCACCAATGCCCAGTTTTCCAACAGCCGCGAGGAATTCGCCCCCGGTGCGCCGAGGACGGTTTTCGCCGGTGTGACGGCGAGGTTCTAAGCATGAAGCGCCTCGCTCTGCTCGCCGCCCTGCTGGTCACGCCTGCCTTGGCCCACGAGCATGGTCACGAGCACGCCCATGGGCCTGCGCCGGCCGCCTGTGCCGGCTTGGGCCTGGCCTGCGCCACCGCCGCTACGCCGTTCACCGCCCCGGATGGCACCTTGTGGCTGGCATGGTCGGCCGGCGGCCAAGTGGCGGTGGCCCGCGCCGCCGATGGCTCGACCCTGTCCGCCCCGCTGGTGGTGTCGGGCCCACCCGCCGCCATCGATGACGGCGGCGAGGCGCGGCCCAAGGTGCTGGCCGACGGCAAGGGGCACGTGTGGGTCAGTTGGACCGTGCGCGGCGACAAGGGCTATGTGGGCAGCGTGTGGCTGGTTCGTTCGGACGACAACGGGCGTAGCTTCGGCCCGCCGCGCGCGCTGTCCGACGATCCCGCCAGCCAGCGCTTCGAATCCCTGGCCCTGGTCGGCGACCGGCTGGTGGCGGTGTGGATCGACAAGCGCAGCGCCGACCGTGCCAAGGCGGCCGGCCAGCCCTATGCCGGTGCCGGGCTGGTGGCGGCATGGTCCGAGGATGGCGGCGCCAGCTTCGGTCCCAACCGCATCATCGGCGAGCAATCGTGCGAATGCTGCCGCCTGGGATTGGCCCAGGCGGCGGACGGCACCCTGGCCCTGGTTTGGCGCCAGATTTTTCCCGGCGGCGTGCGCGATCACGCCGCCGCCACCCTGTCGCCCCAGGGGCTGGGGCCGCTGCATCGGGTGGCCGAGGACGGCTGGAAGATCGACGCCTGTCCGCACCACGGTCCCGCCTTGGCGGTGACCGCCAGCGGGGCCTGGAATGTGGCCTATTACACCGACGGCAAGGTCCGCCAGGGTCTGTTCCTCGCCCGTGCCGCCGATGGCGAACACTTCGCCGCGCCGCGCCCCATCGGCAATGCCGACAACCAGCCGGCGCATCCGTATCTGCTGGCGCAGGGTGAGATCGTCTGGCTGGTGTGGAAGGAATTCGAAGGCACCCAGGCCAGCGTGTGGGCTCAAGGTTCGGTCGACGGCGGTGCCAATTGGTCGGCGCCACGCCGCGTCGCCGCTACCGCCGGGGCCTCGGACCATCCGCTGCTGGTGGCGGTGGCCGGCCGGCCCATGCTGTCCTGGCTGACCAAGGCCGAGGGCTGGCTGCTGCTGCCGGTGGAGGCGGCGCCATGAGGCGCGCGCTGGCGGCCGTCCTGCTGGCGTTGCTGCCGCTGTCGGCCTGGGCGGGCGAGACCCGGCCGTTCATCGCCGGCTCGTGGCAGGCGCTGCGTCAGGCCCATGTCGGCCGGCCGCTGGTGGTGCATCTGTGGTCGTTGACCTGCGCCCCCTGTCTGGCCGAGCTGCCCCGCTGGCAGGCCTTGGCCGGGCAGGGGGGCGGCGCCGATCTGGTGCTGGTCTCCACCGATCCCGTCGAGCAGGCGCCCCGCCTGACGGCCACCCTGGCGCGGGCGGGCCTGGGCGGGGTGGAAAGCTGGGCCTTTGCCGATTCCTTCGTAGAGCGCCTGCGCTTCGAGATCGATCGTCGCTGGCGCGGCGAACTGCCCCGCACTGTGCTGATCGCCGCCGACGGCACGGTGACGTCGGTGTCGGGGATGATGGAGGCCGACGAATTGGCGGCCTGGCTGAAGCGGGAGACACCCCATGCAGCTCGCCCTTGAAAGCGGCCCCGCTCTGGGCTCCGAGGTGGGCTCGGCCCGACGCTGGCACGGCCCCGCCGGCGCCCTGGCGGTGCATTTGGCGATAGCCTTGCTGTGGCTGGCCTGGCCGGCCGCCCCGCCGCCTGCCGGCGACGATTTGGCGATCGAGATGGTGCTGGCCCCGCCGCCTCCCCCGGAGGCTCCACCGCCCCCCGCCGCCATCCAACCGGAACCGCCGCCTCCGGCGGCCCCAGCTGCACCGGCCAAGGCCGCGGCCCCGCCCAAGCCCTCGGTCCGGCCAGCTCCGGTAGCGGCCCCCCTCGCGCCCGCTGCCGCTCCGTCCACCGCCGCCCCTGCCGCCGCTACTGACGTGGCTGCCCCTGCCGCTCCGCCACCGGCCGCCGCCCCCGCTCCGATCACCTCGGCTCCCCCTGCCGAACCCGACATCGCCCCCCGCCCCGCCGACGCCCCCAAACCCGCCTATCCCCGCGCCGCCCGTCAGCGCGGCTGGCAGGGAGTGGTGCTGGTGCTGGTGCGGGTGGCCGAGGACGGAATACCGCTGGACGTAGCGTTGAAGGAAAGCTCGGGCCACCCCATGCTGGACGAGGCCGCCATCGAAGCCGTCCGCCACTGGCGCTTCACCCCCGCCCGCCAGTCGGGCCGCGCGGTCACCGCGGCCGTTGAGGTGCCGGTGCGGTTCTCACTGGAAGGATAGGGGGCGTGTGGGGAAAGATCGAGCGGGCAAGATCGTTTGCCCGTCAGCTGGAGGTCTCCCGCACTACCAAGGCCCATAGCCGGGCGAAGGCCAGGCCGGCCAGGCTGTGGGGGCGCGATTGCACGATCAGCTTGCCGACCAACTGACCCGCCGAGGGCGGTAATTGGGCCGCCTGCATGGTGGCGGTGAGCTGGTACTGGCCCTGGCGGGGGATGAACCGGCCGGAGGCGTCGCGGTCGGCGGCGATGGGGCCGCCGTTGGTGGAGGACAGCAATGGTTCGCCGATGGCCTCCACCGGCACGTTGGCCAGATGCCCAACGGCGCCGGACAGCACGGGAAAGTCGGGGGTGGCGGCAAAGAAGCGGGCAGACACGCCGGGCTGCACCAGGGGCAATTCGCGATCGTCGACGAACGCGGTAACGGCGTGGGGGGCGTCGCCGACCACCATGAACAACGGCTCGGCAACGTTCCGCCAGCTGCCGGGAGCGAGGTCACGGGCCGACTCGGCGATGCGGCCGTCGAAGGGGGCCCGGATGGTCAGCTGGGCGCTTTGGGCCTCAAGCCCGGCCATGGTGGCCTGCTCGCGCGCCGTCTGCTCGGCCAGCACGGCGGCATCTTTGGCCGAGCGCTGGCTGGTGGCCGCTTGTTCCTGTTGGGCCCGCAGCATTGCAAGCCGGATGCCCGACTGTGCCAATTGGTGCTCCAGCTCGGGGTCGCGCAACGCCGCGACCTCTTGCCCGGCCTTGACCTGGACGCCATCGTCAAGCCGGCTGACCAGCATGGCCGGGCGCGGCGGGTAGATCCAACTGCGTTCCGCTGGCGCCAGCACCGCTGGCAGGGTCAGGTCGAAGCTTTGCGGCACCATGGCGAACAGCGCCAGCGCGCAGGCCAGTCCGGCGGTGACGCGGGCACGGCGGTTGGTCCGGAACAGGTTTCGCATGGTCCACCAAAGTCTCAGTTCATGGACGACCGGCCGCGCCATCAGCACCCACAGCTCGGACAGCAGCAGCGGCACGGCGGCTACCTTGGGCAGCAGGTGGAAGACGGCAAAGGCGAGGCCC
>DATJKV010000442.1:0-5401 GCA_035491155.1 Magnetospirillum sp.
GTCGAGCACCTCCGGGGCATAGCGGCTGGTGGTCCAGTAGGCGACACGGCAATTGCGCCCGTGTTCCGGCAAGGTGTACTGGCAGGGCCGTCCGATCCAGGCCACTGCGCTGGCCTTAGGGTCTGCCAAGGCCAGTTTCAGCGACACGGGATCGGTCGGCGTCGGGTCGAGGGCGGGCTGGCGGGCGTTGACATAGGCGAACCCGTCGCCCTCCAGATAGACGGTCAGCACGTCACTTGTCGCACGGGGCGGCGCGGCAACGGCCAGGTCGAATGCCCCAGCCGGCAGGATTTCCCAGTGCCAGCCGGCTGCACGCGCCAGGTCGGGCCCGGCAATCTGCCGCGACGGCGCGCAGGCGGTCAGCACCAGCGCCAGCAGAACAGCGACGCCCCCCCGGCTCACGGGGCGTCGAACCAGTCGTCGGGTCCGGCAACCTTGCGGAACCCTTGCATTACCATGGCGGTGTCCTTCGGCAGGCACAGAAGGTTGATCGAGACGATGCCGGGAAAAATGTTTTCTTGCCGCCCGGCGATATTGTCGGGATTGAACAAGGGTGGCGTGTGCCACCAACAGGTATAGCCGAGCTCGTCGAGAAGACGGATCAGGGACGGCGATTTTTCCCGCCGGTCATTCTCCAGATACAAGATGGGGCGATGGCGAGCGATGAGCGCGCGGGCACCGGCCAGTACCTCCGCCTCCATCCCCTCGACGTCGATTTTCAGGACGTGAACCGCCGGTAAATCCAGCGCGTCCAGGGGGGTGACCGGCACCTCCTCGCCCGCTCCCCCTTGGGTGAGCGATACGCCGCCGAAATTGTTCGCGGCGGCATAATTGTACGGTGGCACAGTCAACGATCCCGCCGCGGCGCCAGCCGCCGCGTGATGGGTGCGCACGTTGAACAGGCCGTTCAGGGCCACGTTGGCGCAGAGCAATTGGAAGATTGCCCGCTGCGGCTCGAAAGCGACGACCATGCCGCGCGGCCCGACCATTTGGGCAAGGGAAACCGTATGCACGCCGATGTTGGCCCCGACTTCGACCACCTCCATGCCGGGCCGGACGAACTGGGCGAACAGGGCCGCCTCCAAATGGCTGAACTCGCCGTAGAATTCGAGCGAGCGGCCAATGTACATGTCCTGCGTCAAGAACAGCGCCTTGCCGTGGCGGCAATCCTTGAGGCTGACCGGGGAATGCGGGGACCCAAAGGAGCTGTTGGGGATCATGCGGCGCCTTTCCGGAATTCCGCCAGAGCTTCGGCAACGCGATCAACCACGCCGGCCCAATCGCCGCGCGCCTCCTGGCGAAACAGCCGCATGCTGGGATACCAGGGCGAATCGGTGCGGTCCAACAGCCACCGCCAGTCGGCGACGAAACCCAGCATGGTCCAGACCGGGCGGCCCAGCGCTCCGGCAAGATGGGCCGGGGCGCTGTCGATGGAGATCAGCAGGTCGGCCTCGGACAGGATGGCCGCGGTGTCCTCGAAATCCTGGATGTCGTCGCTGAGGTTCACCAGGGACATTCCCGGCGGCGGCGCCTTGGCCTGGGCGGCCGGCTCACCCTTCTGGATGGACAGGAAGGTGACGCCCTCCATGGCCAACGGCGCCAGGGTGTCCAGCGAAACCGCCCGGTTCTGGCCGTTGTAAAGGGTGGGACGCCCGGCCCAGGCCAGGGCCACCAATGGGCGCGGCAGCCCCTTCAGCCGTTTCCGCCAGCGGTTCCGCCGCGCCGGATCGGCCGACAGATAGGGCATCTTCCCCGGCAATTGCGAAAGCTGGAAGCCCATGACCATGGGTAGGCTCATCATCTCGCAATGGACGTCGAAGGCGGGCGGCAGCGAGCCTCGTGGCACGATCTCGTCAAAGCCCGTCCCGCGCGCGGCCAGGGGCAGAAGCTGGGGGGTCACCTCCAGCACGACCCGCGACTGACTGCGCGCCTTGGCCCATTCCACCAGGCGGATGAACTGGAGGGTGTCGCCGAATCCCTGTTCGTCGTGGATGAGCAGGGTCTTGCCGGGGATCGGCCGCCCATCCCAGCGGGGACGCTGGACCTTGCGGGCGATCATGGCGGTGTGGGCCATGCCGTAACGGTGATGGTATTCGCGCCAGCCGCGGTCGAACTGACCGAACAGCAACAGGGTCTCGGCCAAGTTGAAGCGGTATTCCAGATTGCCCGGCACCGCCTCGACCAGCTTTTCCTGGATGGTCAGGGCCTCGGCCGCACGCCCCTGGTGGCGCAGGCTGGTTGCCAGCGCGGCCCACAAGGGGATCGGCCCGCTTCCTCCGGCCAGCAGGGGCCGCAGCATGGTCTCGGCATCCTCTGGACAGCCCGCACCGATCCGGGCCTGGGCCTGGGCGATGATCGCGGCGAGGTCGGTCATGGCGCGGCCGGATCGACCCCCAGCGCCTTCAGCAGCGGCTGCAGGTGGGCGGCATGCTTCCGCCACCGCCCGGCCGAGGTCTTGTAGATCGGCTGGCGCACTTGGTTGACGCTGGCGGTGCGCACCGGCCGCGTTGTCTCATGGAATTTCAGGCAGGCATCGTCCCAGGGCAGGCCGAGGAAATCCACCAGCCGGCGGGCCTGCCCCTCAAGGTCATCCACCACCGCCTCGTAGTCCACTTCGATGAAGCGGTCCTGGGGCAGCACCTTGCGCCAATGGGCGGTCAGCGCCTGATAGGCGCGGTGGAAGGCGCCCAGCTCCGCCAGATCGTACGTGAAGGATTGCTCGGCGCCGAACAGCTTGGTGTAGCAGGACAGGCAGGTGTCCACCGGATCGCGGCGGCAATGGACGATGCGGGCATTGGGCAGGATCAGGCGGATCAAGCCGGCATGCAGGAAGTTGGCCGGCATCTTGTCCACCACGTGGCGCCGTCCCTGGGCCAGGGGGGCGACGCGGGCGACATAGGCCTCGCCCAGCCGCGCCAGCATGTCCGGACTTGCCTGCTTGATGGCGGCGGGATAATCGCCCAAGCCGTCCACCAGGGCCTGGAGCGCGCGCAGCTCGCCCGCCCCGTGCACCTGGGGATGCGAGGCCAGGATCTGTTCCACCAGGGTGGTGCCGGATCGCGGCATGCCAAGCACGAAGATCGGCATGTCCGACGGGTTTCCCGCATCCTTGAACTTCTTGAACAGGGGGGCGGAGAAGGTCTTGGCGAGCCCTTGCATCCATTGGCCGGTGGCCTCGGCATCGTAGGCAAAGGTGGCGCGCTTCATGCGATTGCCTTCGCCCAGATGATGGAAGGCGCGAGCGGAATCGCCGGCATCCATGTAGGCCTTGCCCAGCGAAAAGTGCAGCGACATGCGATCGTTCAGCGACTGCACTTGGCCGGACGACAGCAGTGCTTCCATGCGGGCGATGTCGGGATCGTCGGCGGAGAACTTCTTGAGGTCGGCCCGGCCGTGCCAGGCGGCGGCGCAGTGCGGCCTGGCCGCCAGGATCTCGTCGAAGACGGCCAGCGCCTCCTTGCCGCGGCCGATTTCCGCCAGCAGGGTCGCGCGGTTGAGATGGGCGCTCTCCACCACCGTGCCGGGCAGTTGCGCCGCCTTGTCGAAACAGGCCAGGGCCTCGTCGAAACGATTGGCGGCCTGCATCATCTCGCCCAGCGCGTTGTGGACGTCGGCGCTGTGCGGGGCCGCCGCCACGGCGCGGCGGGCGGCGTCCAGCGCTTCCTCCATCCGGTCGAGTTGCTTCAGGCACTTGGCCCGCGCTGACAGGGCGCCCGCATGTCCTGGCGCGAAGGCCAGCAGGGAATCCAGCCAGCGCAACGCCTCGCCATGGCGATGCTGCGCGGTTCCGACGCTGGCCAGGTTGATATAGGCGTCCGCGAATTGTGGATTGATGTCGATGGCGCGCCGCGCCCGTTCCGCCGCCTGGGCGAACTGGCCCAGGTCGCACAGCAGGTTGGAAAGGTTGCTGTGCGCCTCGGCATAGTTGGGGGCAAGCGTCAGGGCGCGGTCGTAATGGGCGGCGGCCTTGTCCAGCCGCCCCATGCGCTTGAACGTGTTGCCCAGATTGTTGTGCGCTTCCACATAGTCCGGCTGCAAGGCGACCACGCGCTCCAGGCAGGCGGCGCTGTCCTCCAGCTTGCCGGCCTCTTGCAGGATGATGCCCAAGTTGTTCCAGCCTCCGGCCATGTTGGGCGCCAGGGCGACGGCACGCCGCCCCGCCTGCTCGCCTTCTTCCAGCAGCCCCTTCTGCCGGCACATCTCGGCCAGGTTGCTGAAATAGACGGCGGGCGCGCGCGGTGCCTGGCAGGCCTGGCGCACGTGCTGGAGCGCCAGATCGAGATTGCCGAAAGCGTGCGCCATCACCCCCATCAGATGCAGGGCGTCGGCCTGGCCGGGCCAGGCGGCAAGGACACGCTGGCAGAACAACTCGGCCTGATCCGTCTGCCCGGCGTTCCAGTGGGCATAGGCGCGGTTCAGCGCTTCGTCGATGCTCAGATTGTCGGAAGGTGCGGGAGTAGCAGGCTTACGGGCCATGGACGGAAACCTAGGGAGAGAGGGACTTCAAGGCGTCCTTCAATCCCTCCAGTCGAATGGGGATATCCGCCGACGTCTTTTCGGAGACAACATAACGCACGATCAAGGTCGTGCCTTTGACGAATTTCTCTATCGCCGCCTTGTCCAGCATGGCCGAGGCGTGGCACCCCTGCGGGGTGCACCGCTCGAACGGCAGGACAATGGGGGTGCTGCCGTCCAAGATGAGCCGAAGTCCCGGTTGCAGGGCGACCCCCAAGGGGGCGGTGGCGATCATCCGGGCCGCGCCACCCGGCTGAAGATCGAAGCGAACGTGCAGCGCCACCACCTTGTTGGGCATGGAGATGGCGAATTGCTCGACCCAGCACGCCCCGTCCTTCTGGGCGCAGGTCTTCTGCCACAGCGGCCCCGCCGTGTCGGCGGCCATGGCCGCCGGTACGGTGAAGACCGACAGGGCCGCGGCAAGAAGAAGCCGCATCCGCCCTAGAACGCCCACATGGCCTTGACCAGGGCGGTGTGGCTTTGGTACTGGGCGCGCAATTCGCCCTCGTACTCGGCGCGCAACGTCAGGTCGTCCTCCTTGAGTTCGCCCGCCAGGCCGATGCGCACGCCGTTGGGTTCGGTGCGCGGGGCGGTGGTGGTGGTCGCCTGGCCGCCGAGCAGACTGCTGGTGGTGGCGATGGGGGCGTTGGTGTAGTCGTGCACCCAGGCCAGCCGCACCTCGGGGCTCAGCGTGCCCAGGCTGGTCGGCATTGTCCACGCCACCTTGGCGCCCAAATCCTGGGTCACGCTGGTGGTGGAGGCGCTGTCGACCGACAGGTTGGCGTTTCCGGCGCCGGTCTCGTCGTAGGCGTTGGTCTCCGAGCGCAGCCAGCGCAAGGCCGCCAGCGGCGTCACCGTTACCCCGCCCACCGGCACGTCGTAGCCC
>DATJKV010000443.1:0-4229 GCA_035491155.1 Magnetospirillum sp.
TGTGGGTGGAACGGGCAAGCTCGCCATGTCCGACCTACGGGCGCTGTGCCAGGACGCGGGGTTCCAGAATGTGCGAACCTACATAGCCAGCGGAAACGTCGTTTTCACCAGCCCCCTGAGCGAACAAGAGGTCAAGGAAACCCTTGAGGTCCGTTTGCGCGACCATGCGGGAACGCCGATCGGGGCAATGGTGCGTACGGCAGCGGAAATGGCGGCCGTCCTGGCGCACAATCCTTTTCTCGAAGCTCCGGAAGACCGCGTTGTGGCCATCTTCCTGGACAGCCCTGCCTCTTCCGACCTGTTGAGCGGTGTGACCGGCCAAGCCGAGGACGAACAAATTCGAATCGGCTGCCGGGAAATTTATGTCTGGTACGGCCACGGGCAGGGAAACTCCAAGCTCCGCATCCCGGCGGCCAAGGCGGGCACGGCACGCAACATGAATACCATCGCCAAACTGGCGGAGATGGCGGCGCAATGATGGGCCCTCTTCTCTTCAGGAACCTGCCGGTCGCACAGGCGTTCTGCTGGTGCCTGAGGAGGAGAGGCCATGGCGGATGTGGGTTGTAGGGTCTGGGCAATCGCCGAGGGGTATATCCCCGGAGCCAGTACGGGTGAAGGACGCGCCTTCACCAGCCACGAGACCATGTGCGTCCTGAACGCCGGAGACCGCGACGCCACCTTGCGCGTGACCGTATTCTTCGCCGACCGCGCTCCTGTGGGGCCTTATGTTCTACAGGTGCCGGCGCGGCGCACCCGGCACGTCCGCTTCAACGACCTGACCGTCCCCGAGCCGATCCCGCGGGATACCGACTATGCCAGCTTGATCGAATCGGACGTGCCGGTGGTGGTGCAGCACACCCGGCTCGATTCCCGTCAGGAGGCTTTGGCGCTGATTACCACGATCGCCTTTCCGGTCGCTCGTGGGTGACCTTCACTCCTTACGCTGCTGCGAGGTTTTACCCTGCCGTTCCCGTTCCTTGGTGCGCTCGAGGTTCTCGCGGTTCTCCTCCTCGCTCTCGTACTTGGACGCCCCGGCTTCCCGCAGGCCGATGGCGATAGCTTGCTTGGGGTTCTTCACCTTCTTGCCCGTGCCGGTCTCCAGTTCGCCATGCTTGAACTCGTGCATGACGCGATCGATGACTTCCTTCTGTTCCTTCGATTCAGGCATTCCCATCTCCTTAGGCAGTTTGCTCGACAACAGGCTTCCCGCCGCGATGTTCTTGCGGGACATCAGTCCCCATAGGCACGGTCGAGCACTTCGGCGATGTGCAGCACCTGCCGCCCCGTTGCCTGGACGATCTGTTCGCGGCAGGAGAACCCGTCGGCGATGATCAGGGCGTTTCCGGCATCGCGGACGGCGGGCAGAAGAACGCGTTCGCCACAGGCCATCGCCACGTCGTAGTGCGGCGCCTCGAAACCGAACGAGCCGGCCATGCCGCAGCATCCGGCCGGCGGGATGTCGTATTCCAGGCCCATGCGCTCCATCAGGCCGCGCATTCCGTCGAGACCGAGGACGGCGTGCTGGTGGCAATGGGGCTGCACCAGGGCACGCGCCTGGTATCTCGGCGGGGCCCAGTCGGTCTCGCGCATCAGCAAATCGGGCAGGCTCACCACCAATTGGCCGAGTTTTCGCGCCCTTTCGTCGTCCGGATACAGCTCCTGAAGCTCGTCCTTGAACGTGGACGCGCAAGCCGGCTCCAGCACCACCACGGGCGTACCGGCGCGGATGTCGCCCTCCAGCGCACCAAGGATGTTGCCCAGCCAGCGGCGCGCCATCCCCAGCCATCCCCAGGCGAACAGCGGCCGGCCGCAGCACAGGCGGCCCGAGGGGACATGCACCGAATACCCGGCCCGTTGCAGCACCCGCGCGGCGGCCCAGGCCACCTGGGGATGGAAGTGGTTGTTGAAGGTGTCGGCGAACAGGACCACCCGCCGACCGGTGTCCGCCGGGGCGCCACGGGGGAACGATGCGACGAAGGTCTTGTCGGCGAAACGGGGGAACTCGCGCTGCAGTTCCACATTGGCGGCCCACTTGGCCGCCCGGGAAAGACCAGGCGCCCGCAACGACCAGTTGGCCAGCCCCGGCGCCAACGAGGCCGCCCGTGCCCACCAGGTGATCAGACCCAAGCCGTAGGCATGGCGCGGCCTGAGCCCGCCCTTGAAATGGTGGTGGGCGAACTCGGCCTTGTAGGCGGACATGTCCACATTCACGGGGCAATCGTGCTTGCATCCCTTGCACGACAGGCACAGGTCGAGGGCCTCCCAAATGGCGTCGGAGCGCCAGCGGTCATCGATGGGGCCGCCATGCACCATTTCGAACAGCAGACGGGCGCGGCCACGGGTGGAGTGCTTTTCCTCAAGCGTCGCCATGAACGAGGGGCACATGACCCCACCGTCGGTGCGCCGGCACTTGCCGACCCCGACACAACGCAGGGCCGCGCGCGAAAAGCTGCCCTCGTCGGCATGGAAGGCCTGCACGGTTTCAAGCTTGGGTGGGTGGAAATGGGCACCCAGGCGCAGGTTCTCATCCCGGCCATAAGCGTCGACCTTCTTGCCGGGATTCATGTTCCAGGAAGGGTCCCAGATCGTCTTGAACTCGCGGAACGCCTCGACCACCCGTGGCCCGAACATCTTTTCCAGCAACGGCCCGCGCGCCTGGCCGTCGCCATGCTCACCCGACAGCGAGCCGCCATGCTGGACCACCAGATCCGCGGCGGCGGCGGTGAAGGCGAGATACTTGTCGATGCCTTCACGGGTGAACAGGTCGAAATCGATGCGGCAATGGACGCAGCCATCGCCAAAATGGCCGTAGATCGAGCAATCGTAGCCGAACCGGTCGAGCAGCTGACGGTACTTGCGCAAGTAATCGCCCAGGCCGGCCGGGGCGACGGCGGCGTCCTCCCATCCGGGCCAGGTCAGCGGCTGACCAGGCACATTGGCGGTGGCCCCCAGCCCCGATTCGCGGATCTCCCAGATGCGTGCCTGCTGGCGTTTGTCGGTATAAAGGGCGCTGGAGCGGCTCTTGAGGCGATCCCTGGCCTGCCGGGCCACCTGCTCCGCCTGCTCGGGCGTGTCGCCGCCATATTCGGCGATCAGCCAACCACCGCCGTCGGGAAGCAGCTTGGCGTCGTCGGGATGCAGGCCCTTCTTTTTCATGAATTGGATCAGCTTGTCGTCGATCCCCTCCAGCCCGACGACACCGGTCTGGCGGACCTCCACCACATGGTCGGCCGCCTCGAAGATGTCGTCGTAGCCGAGGATCAGCAGCACCCGGTGCGGTGGCGAGGGCACTAGCCTCAATTCGGCGCGCAACACGGTCACCAGGGTCGATTCGCTTCCCACCAGGGCGCGGGCCACGTTGAAGCCGTTTTCGGGCAGCAATTCGTCCAGGCTGTAGCCGGAGACGCGGCGGGGGATCTTGGGATAACGCGCACGGATGTCGTCGGCATAACGCTCGGTCAGCTGCTTCATCCGCCGGTAAATCTCGCCACGCCGACCGCCTTCGGCCAGGATATGCTGATACTCCTCATCCGAGGTCGGCCCCACCCACATCTGCAGGCCGTCATAGGTCAGCACCTCGAGGCGCTCGGTGTTGTCCACCGTGCGCCCGGCCATGACGGCATGAACGCCGCAGGAATTGTTGCCCAGCATGCCGCCCAGCGTGTTGTGGTCGTGGGTGGCGGGATCGGGGCCGAACGTCAGGTGGTGCTTTTCCGCCTCGGCCCGCAAATGGTCGAGCACGCATCCCGGTTCGACCAGCGCCAGCCGGCGCTGGGGATCGATGGACAAGACGCGGCGCAGGTACTTCGAACAATCGATGACCACCGCAACATTGCAGCATTGGCCGGCCAAGCTGGTGCCGCCACCGCGCGCAAGCACCGGCGCCCCGTGACGGCGGCAAGCGGCCATGGTGGCGACCACGTCCTCGACCGTCTTGGGCACCACCACGCCGATGGGAACCTGGCGGTAATTGGAGGCGTCGGTGGCATACAGCGCCCGGCTGCCGCGGTCGAAACGAACCTCCCCCTCGATACGCCGTTTGAGGTCGTTCTCCAGCGCACGAGCGGTCTCGTCCGGAAAGGCGTGGGGACTTGCCATGGGTGTTAAACCGCGAAGCGGGCGGCCTCCTTTTCATTCAAGCTGATGCCTAAGCCGGGGCGCGAGCGGTCCGGAGCGAGCCTGCCGCCGGAAGGTTCGACCACGCCGTCGAACAGCATGGGTTCCAGGCG
>DATJKV010000444.1:0-2839 GCA_035491155.1 Magnetospirillum sp.
CGCCAGATCGTTCCACTCCAGCACGTTGACATCCACCCGGCAGCAGCCCTGCTCGCGTGCGAGCTGGGCCGCCCGACCGACCAGCGCTTTGGCGGCGCCCCGGCCGCGCAAGGCTTTGCGGACAAAAAGGTCGTGGATGACCAGCACCGGGCGGCCGGCCCAGGAAGAATAGGTGAGCAGGTACACCAGCATTCCCACGGCCTGACCATCAATCTCGGCCAGCAACGCGTGGAAGTGGGGCATGGCGCCGAAGCCGTCGCGGGCGAGATCGTCCACGCTTGCCGTCACCCGCCCGCCCTCGAACTCCGCCAACTCGCACAACAATGCGTAAACAGTGGCGACATCCTCAAGGCAAGCGGGGCGGATGATCACAGCAATTCGGCCGGCAGCTTGAACGACACCGTCTCGTTCTTCACCTTCACCTCCTCGATGGTGACGGCGAAGCGGGTCTTGGCGGCGGCGATGACTTCCTCGACCAGAACCTCCGGCGCCGAGGCGCCGGCGGTGACGCCCAGCTTGCGGATGCCTTTCAGCCCGCTCCAGTCAATGTCGGCGGCACGCTGGACCAGGATCGAGCGCTCGCAGCCGTTGCGGGCGGCCACTTCGACCAAGCGCTTGGAGTTGGAGGAATTGGGCGCGCCGATCACCATCACCGCGTCGCACACAGGCGCGATGGTCTTGACCGCGTTCTGGCGGTTGGTGGTGGCGTAGCAGATGTCGTCCTTGCCCGGCCCGACCATGGCGGGGAAACGGCGCTTCAGCGTCTCGGTGATGGCGGCGGTATCGTCCACCGACAGGGTGGTCTGGGTGATGTAGGCCACCTTATCGGGATTTTCCGGGGCGACCTGCTCGGCGTCGTCTACGCTTTCCACCAGCAGCACGGCGCCATCGGGCACCTGGCCCATGGTGCCGATCACCTCGGGGTGGCCCTTATGGCCGATCATGATGATCTGGCGACCGTGGGAATGATGATATTCGGCCTCGCGGTGCACCTTGGTCACCAGCGGACAGGTGGCGTCCAGATAGGGCAACCTGCGGCGTTCGGCGGCCTGCGGCACCGACTTGGGCACGCCGTGGGCCGAGAACACCACGGGCGTGCCGTCGGGCACCTCGGCCAGCTCGTCCACGAACACCGCACCTTTGGCCTTGAGGCTGTCCACGACGAAGCGGTTATGCACGATCTCATGCCGCACATAGACCGGCGCACCGAACTTCTCGATGGCCGCCTCGACGATGTGGATGGCGCGGTCAACACCGGCACAGAAGCCGCGGGGGCTGGCAAGTACGATGGTCAAAGCCGGCTTGGTCATTCATCCCTATCCATAAGATGGAGCCGCTACCACCCTTGTGCGGGCGCGTCGGCTCCAATACAGTCGCGCCAGACTATAGCGCCCTCAACGGCATTTCCGAGACGAGAATGATGCGACGCGCCCTCCGCCCCCTTGCTGCCGCCCTACTGCCGCTGGCTCTGGCCTCCTGTTCGGTGTTCAGCAAGAAGGAGACGCCGCCCTGCCCGCCGGTCTATATCCTCTCGGACGCCTCCAAGCTGACCAAGTTCCGCCCCGGCCCCGGCCGTGACCTGACCGATGTGGAATTCGAGGCCGAGATCGTCGGCTTCAGCGGCGGCTGCAAGTACGATGAAAAGGGCGCCATCGTCGACCTGCAGGTCACGTTCGACGTGAAGCGCGGTCCGGCCGATACCAACCGCAAGGCCGACTTTACCTATTTCGTGGCCATTCCCTATTTCTATCCGTCCCCCGGCGCCAAGGCCGAATTCCCCACCCAGGTAAGCTTCCCGGAAGCCACCAACTACGTGAAGTTCACCGACGAAGAGGTGGTGATGCGCGTCCCCGTCAAGGACAAGGATCTCGTCGACAAGTACGAGATCTACCTGGGGTTCCAGGAGACGCAGGAAGAGCTGAACCGGAATCGCCAAGGCAAGAAATAGCTGTCTTGCGTTCGCAAACGTTGACTCGAGGGCCGGCGTAGGTACACTCGCCCCCACAGATGATCCCCGCCGGGAGAGACCGCACCCACAACATGTTGTGGTTCGCGGCGCCGAAGGAGCAACCGCCCCTGGAAACTCTCAGGCAAAAGGACCGCGGGGTGATGACGCTCTGGAAAGTGGCCTGACGGCCCACCGACGATGTAAGCCGGCCCCACTCGCGATGTTTGGCGGCCGGTGAATCTTTCAGGTTCCGAAGACAGAGGGGGGCACTTGGGCGTTACGCCCGTAGTGCGACTCTTGTACCGGAGGGAACCTTTGAGCGATCACGACGCGCCGCTGCTGACCACCCCCCTTGACGCCCTCCACCGCGAGCTGGGCGGCAAGATGGTTCCGTTCGCCGGCTATGCCATGCCGGTGCAATACCCCGCCGGCATCCTGACCGAGCACCTGCACACCCGTGCGGAAGCGGGCCTGTTCGACGTCTCGCACATGGGCCAGGTGGTGATCGAGGGCGACGACCCCGCCGCCGCGCTGGAGGCCCTGGTGCCCGGCGACGTCCAGGGCTTGGGGCTGGGCAAGACCCGCTATTCGGTGTTCACCGACACCAACGGCGGCATCCTCGACGACCTGATGATCTCCAAGCTGTCGCCTACCAAGCTGTTCCTGGTGGTCAACGCCGCCTGCAAGAACCAGGACTTCGCCCACATGAAGTCGTGGCTGGCCGGCTGCGACGTGCGCATGCTGGACGACCGCGCGCTGCTGGCGCTGCAAGGCCCCAAGGCGGCGGAAGCCTTCGCCACACTGGCGCCGGCCTCCGTGGGCCATGCCTTCATGACCATCCGTGAGTACAACGTGGCCGGCATCCCTTGCCTGGTGACCCGCTCGGGCTAT
>DATJKV010000445.1:0-1698 GCA_035491155.1 Magnetospirillum sp.
CTGGCCGGCTTCGAACAACTGGCGGCGCCGGTGCAGGTGGTGGTGGCCGGACCCAGGGGCCGCGACGACACCGAGGCGCTGGTGCAGGCGGCGCTGGAGGCGCCGATGCCCACCCGCGTGTTGGAGCGGGTGGACGGCAACGGCGGCCTGCCCAAATCCCATCCCGCCCATGGCAAGGGCCTAGTGGAAGGCTGCGCCGCGGCCTATGTCTGCCGGGGCTTCACTTGTGCTGCGCCGGTCACCGATCCCGGGGTCTTGCGGCAGGACCTGGGCGGGCCTAAGCTCTTCCCATGAGCTACCTGTCCACCAATACCCCGGTCGGCCCCCTCACCCTGTTCGAGGAGGACGGCCGCATCGTCGCCGTCGAATGGGGCTGGCCGCCGGAATCCGACGAGCCGCCGCATCCCGTGCTTGAACGCGCGCGCGCGCAGATCGACGCCTATTTCGAGGGCCGGCTGAAGCAGTTCGACCTGCCGCTCGATCCCTCGGGCACGCCGTTCCAGAAGAAGGTGTGGCAGGCCCTGGCAGGCATCCCGTTCGGCCAGACCAAGTCCTACGGCGAACTGGCGACCGAGCTGGGCACCGCTCCGCGCGCCTTGGGTGGTGCCTGCGGCCGTAATCCGCTGCCCATCCTGATCCCGTGCCACCGGGTACTGGCCAGCGACAAGCGCCTGGGCGGCTATTCCGGCATGGAAGGGATCGAGACCAAAAGGTTCCTGCTGAAGCTGGAAGGCGCGCTCGCCGAATAAGAAGGAGACCCATCGCATGACCAAGGCCATTCGCATCCACGAATTTGGCGGCCCGGAAAACATGCGCTGGGAGGACGTGCCCGACGTCACCCCCGGCCCCGGTCAGGCGCTGGTGCGCCAGACCGCCGTGGGAGTCAACTTCATCGACGTCTACCACCGCACCGGCCTCTATCCGGTGCCGCTGCCCACCACCCTGGGCCTGGAAGGGGCCGGCGTGGTCGAGGCGGTGGGACCCGGCGTGGTCGAGGTGCAGGTGGGCGACCGCGTCGCCTATGCCGGCGGTCCCATCGGCGCCTATGCCGAACGCCGGATCATTCCCGCCGACCGCCTGGTCCCCCTGCCCCACGACATCTCCGACACCCAGGCCGCCGGCATGATGCTGAAGGGCATGACGGCGCAATACCTGCTGCGCCGTACCTTCCCGGTCAGTGCCGGCGACACCATCCTGGTCCATGCCGCCGCCGGCGGTGTCGGCCTGATCCTGTGCCAATGGGCCAAGCATTTGGGCTGCACCGTTATCGGCACGGTGGGGTCCGAAGAGAAGGCCGAGCTGGCCCGCGCCAACGGCTGCGACCATCCCATCCTGTACAAGCAGCACAATTTCGTCGACAAGGTCCGCCAGCTGACCGACGGCACCGGCGTGCCGGTGGTGTATGACGGCGTTGGCGCCGACACCTTCATGGGCTCGCTCGACTGTCTGCGGCCGCTTGGCATGATGGTCAGCTTCGGCCAGAGCTCGGGCAAGATCCCGCCGGTGGATCTGGGCATCCTGTCCGCCAAGGGTTCCCTCTACGTCACGCGCCCGACGATAATGACCTACACCGCCAAGCGCGAGGACCTGGTGGGCTCGGCGGCCGAGCTGTTCGACGTGGTCAAGCACGGCTTCGTCAAGATCCAGGTCTCCCATACCCGCCCGTTGGCCGAGGCGGCCGCCGCCCACCAGGACCTG
>DATJKV010000446.1:0-3104 GCA_035491155.1 Magnetospirillum sp.
ATCCTGGTCCTCAGCCTCCTCGGCCGGCATGTCGATCACCGCCTCGTCCGGCGCCGGAGTGACCGCCAGGGCAGGCAGTTTCTTGCGGCGATGGGGCCTGTGCGACCACGGACGGTCACCCTGCCACGCCGCCACACTCTCGACGCGGGCACCGCCAGGGACCAGCCACAGGGCGTGGGCGCCGCGCCGCCACACATCGAAACGATCCACCACCACCGCAGCATTCTTGCAGGCTTGGCGCACCGGTACGGCGCTGACCACCACGGCGGCCGAGGCGCACGCCGAGTCGACGCCGCCATCCTCGCGCACCAGGCCGACAACGGTGCCATCCGGCCGACTGGCGTCAACCCGGTAGACACAGCCCTGCGGATCGCAGGCCAGCCGGCCGTCGCGCGAGCGGCCCTGCTTGGGCCAGCGCTCGCGCGCCTCGGGGCCGGCGCGGCGCGTCCAGGTTTCGCGCACGATGCGGCCGCCCCGATTGATCAACAGGGCGCCCTCGGCGGTCCGCACCGCCATGGAATAGCCCCGGCTGTCAACCAGGATGTCGGGCGGGTGGTCCAGCGCCATGCTGGCCAAGCCCACCACCATGGGCACCAGCCCCCAGCGGCGCCAGCGGGTGCGCCACAGCAGCAGCCAGCAGCCGCCCAGGGTGAACACCACCATGCCCCACAGCGGCAGCACCGGCAGGGTGATGGCGGCAGCCGGCCAGTGGGCCACCACGTTGGCCACCCAGTTGACGGCAGCGACGCACCAGCCCATGGGCACCCACGCCCACTCGTCCAGCCCCAGCGGCATCAGCAGCAGGCCCAGCACGGCAAACGGCATGGCCAGACCCGACAGCGGCACCGCCAGGGCATTGGCCACCACCGACCACACGGCGAAGCGGTTGAAATGGTAAATGCCGTAAATGGCCGTGGCCGAGCCGGCAACCAAGGTTGACAGCACCGTGCCGGCCAGATAGTGCGCCCCGGCGCCCAGCCAGCCGGGATGCTCGGCCTTCCAAGCAGCCAGGCGGGGCGTCAGCACTTCATAAGCCGAGATCAGCGCCGCCACGGCGGCGAAGGACATCTGGAAACTGGGCCCCACCAGGGCGTCGGGCGCCAGCAGCAGCACCGCCACCGCCGCCCACGCCACCAGCCGCATGGACAGGGCGGCGCGGTCCAGCATGACCGCGAGCAGCACGATGCCGGTCATCAGGAACGAACGCTGGGCCGGCACCGGCGCGCCGGCCAGCATCATGTAGAAGAAGGTGGTGAACAGCGCCACCAGTGCCGCCCACTTCTTGATGGGGTGGCGAAGCGCGATGGCGGGGACCAGCGCCAGGCCGCCGCGTACGACGAAAAACACCAGCCCCGCCGCCAAGCTCATGTGCAGGCCCGAGATGGACAGGATGTGGGCAAGGCCCGAATCGCGGTAGTCGTCCATCACAGCACGCGAAATGGCGCCGGTCTCGCCGGCCACCAAAGCGGCGGCCACGGCACCGGTGCCATCGGCGGGCAGCACCGCCTCGATGCGCTGGGTGATGACGCGGCGCAACTCGTTCAGCGACAGCAACCACCCCCGCCCCTCTTCGGGTGGGGACAACAATTCGGGGGCGCCGTGGGTGGTGCCAATGGCGCCCAGGCCCAGGAACCAGGCGAAGCGGGCGAAATCGAACGCGCCCGGCGCCGCCGGCTGGGGCGGCGGCATCAGCACGGCGGTAACACCCAGCCGCGCGCCCACCGGCAGCACCATGTCGCTTTTGACCTTGAGGCGCACCCGCTGGGGGTGGGGACCGTCCACCTCGACGGCCACGTTGTCGAGGGTAACGCGCTGGCCGCCGCCAGCCAGGGGCTCCACCTCCTCGATGCGGCCCTCCACCCGCACCAGCCCGCTGGGCCGCTCCAGCACCGGCGCCGCCACCTGGAAGGCGCGCAGCTCGGCGGCCAGGAAACCCAGGGCGACCAAAAGCAGCGGCACCGCCGCCCCCACCAACCCGGGCCGGCGCCGCACCGCCAGGGCCAGAACCGAGGCGGCGGCCAGACCGGCAAACCCCGCCCACAAGGGCGGCTCCGAAGGCACGGCGAAATAGAAAGAGATGCCCAAGCCCAGGAAAACCGGCAGCCATAAAGGCCAACGGTCACGCTCGGTCATCAGGGCGAAAATGTTTGCATTTGCAAACGCACCTAGCCGTTGGCCCAGGCTCACCCCTATCCTATTGGGCAGGAAAATCGCCATCCCCCCCCATCACCGGGCTGTCATCGCCGCGAAGATATGCTAGACAGGGGCCGCCCGCTACTTCCGGCGCAAGGAGTCTTAAGCCCTATCATGTCGGTGGTCACCCGCTTCGCCCCTTCTCCGACTGGCTTCCTGCACATTGGCGGCGCCCGCACGGCGCTGTTCAACTGGCTGTTTGCCCGTCACCACGGCGGCACCTTCCTGCTGCGCATCGAGGACACCGACCGGGCGCGCTCCACCCAACAAGCGGTGGATGCCATTTTCGACGGCATCAAGTGGCTGGGCCTGGACTGGGACGGCGAAGCCGTGTTCCAGTTCGCCCGCATGGACCGCCATGCCGAGGTGGCCCGCCAGCTGGTGGCCGAGGGCAAGGCCTATTACTGCTATTGCACGCCCGAGGAACTGGAGAAGATCCGCGAGCAGCAGCGCGCCGAGGGCAAGCCCATGCGCTATCCCGGCATCTGGCGCGACCGCGATCCGGCCGAGGCCCCGGCCGGCGCCAAGCCGGTGGTGCGCCTGAAGGCGCCCCAGGACGGCGATACCGTTATCGCCGATCTGGTCCAGGGCGAAGTGCGCGTCGTCAATTCGCAGCTGGACGACATGGTGCTGCTGCGCGCCGACGGCACCCCCACCTACATGCTGTCGGTGGTGGTCGACGACCACGACACGGGGATAACCCACGTGATCCGCGGCGACGACCATCTGACCAACACCTTCCGGCAGCTGCAGCTCTATCGCGCGATGGGCTGGCGCGAGCCGTCCTTCGCCCACGTCCCGATGATCCTGGGGCCGGACGGAACCAAGCTGTCGAAGCGCCACGGTGCGCTCGGCATCGAGGCCTATCGCGAGCTCGGCTACCTGCCCGAGGCGCTGCGCAACTACCTGCT
>DATJKV010000447.1:0-3477 GCA_035491155.1 Magnetospirillum sp.
GCCTGACGGCAACTTCGTCCGCTCGCCCAAGCTGGTGCCGGTGCTGAATGCTCTGAAGGAGCGCGGCCTGGTCTATCTGGGCACCGGCGGCGCCCAGGTGGACGTTCCCGCCGCCCCGGTCACCGCCCAGCTGGACATCGACCTGTTCCGCGACGCCATCGAGGCCCGCCTGGGCAGCGCCGCCGCCGCCGCCAAGGGCGCGGGCAGCGGCCTGGTGGTGGTGTCGCCCCGGCCGGTGGCCTTCGACCGCCTGGTGGGTTGGCTCGACAAGCTGCCCGACCAAGGCCTGGTCCTGGCCCCCGCCACCGCCATCGTCAAGCAACCGGGCAAGTCATGACCAAGCGGGTCCCCTACCATCAGCGGCCCTATCGCCCCAACGTGGGCATCGTCTTGTTCAACGATCGCGGGCTGGTCTTCACCGCCCGCCGCATCGACACCAAGGCGGATGCCTGGCAGTTCCCCCAAGGCGGTATCGACGAGGGCGAGAACCCGCGCGCGGCCGTCCTGCGCGAGCTGGAGGAGGAGATCGGCACCAACAAGGCCGAGATCATCGGCGAAAGCCGTGAATGGTTCTCCTACGACCTGCCGGTCGAGGTGGCCGACACTTGGCACAAGGGCCGCTGGCGCGGCCAGACCCAGAAATGGTTCGCGCTGAGATTCCTGGGCACCGATGCCGACATCAACATCGCCACCGAACACCCGGAATTTTCCGAGTGGCGCTGGATGAAGCTGGCCGAAGTGCCGTCGTCGATCGTGCCGTTCAAGCGCGATCTGTACGTCAAGGTGGTCGCCGAATTCCTGCCCTTCGCCAACCGATTGGCAGGCTGACCCCGCACCGGAACGGAAAAAGGGCACGGGAGGCGCCGCCACCCGTGCCCTTTTGTTTTGAGCCGATTAGGCCGCGCGACGCAGCGCGGCGGCGCGGCTTTGCATCTTCTTCCAGGCGAAGGTCTTGGCCTTGCCACCGAGCCAGCCGTTGGGATCGATGCCGATAACCTTCAACACCATGCCGACGGCGCGCTCGGTATGGACCGGGCGATAGAAGCCATAGGCCCGCGAGGCATATTCACGATTGCAGCGGGCGTGGTCGTAAGGCTGATCGGCGGCGTCGTTGCCGGCGTGGTAGGCGTAGGCCAACTCGTCGTCATCGGTCTCCTTGATGCGGCCGATGGCCACCAGGGCCCGGCGCAGCATGGTGACGCCCTCGCGGTTCACATAATGCTTCATGTAATCGTAGAACAGCTTGTAGTGCCGGAATTCGTCACCGGCTATGCGATGGCAGACATCCTTCAGCACCGGTTCGTCGGTGGCATCGCGTAGCGCGCTGTAGAACGACGAGGTGCCGGTCTCGACGATGCAACGGGCCAGCAACTCGCCGGTGAGCGAACCGCGCACCGAAGCGGACAGGTCGGTGGGCACCTTGTAGCCCTCGGTGAAGCGCTTGAAGCGCTCCTTGAAATTGAAGTCGGGGTCGGCCAGCTCGGCATAACGGCCCAGCACGTCGCCGTGCTGCACCTCTTCCACCTGCCACTCGGCGGCGAGCTGACGAAACTCCGGATCGTCGCGGAAAACGTTCTTGAGGTAGGCGGTATAGTCGCCGGCGTTACGCTCCACCATGGCAGCAGCCTTCACCACCTTGAGGATATCAGGTGAAAGCTTGGAGGCGTCGAAGGCGCTCCACGGAATATCATCCTGGTTCCACTGCGGCATGGTGCTCCCAACTCCCTGGGCGTCAATCCGCAACCATTTTGTGCCACTAGGGCGCTTTTTCAAGGAGATTCAAACGACAAGGGGCCGACCCTAAGGTCGGCCCCTGCCGGCATTTGCTACGCGGGAAGGCGGCGCTTAGCGGGCCGCGGCTTCCATAGCGACCGCCACCGCGATGCGCTGCTCGGCCTGGGCCTTCTCGGCATCGTTGCGGGCGTCGGCCAGGGCCTCGCGGGCCGCACGCAGGCGCTCGGCGGCACCTTCGGCGGTCAGGTCGGCCACCGGAATGGCCTCTTCGGCCAGCACGGTGATGCGCTCCTCGTTCACCTCGGCGAAGCCGCCGGCGACGAAGATGCGGTTGCTGATCTTGCCGGCCTCGTGGACGTCGATGACGCCCGGACGCACGGTGGCGATCACGGGAGCGTGGCGGGGCAGGGCGCCGAAGTCACCTTCGGTGCCGGGGACCACCACCATGTCGACGGGCTCGCTGAGCAGCAGCTTCGCCGGCGACACCAGTTCGAACTGAATCTTCTCGGCCATGGGACCGGTTCCTTAAATCGAGATCGAGGTTTGGGGGCGAGCCTTCGGCCCGCCCCCGGACCTTTGCAGACCTTAGGCGGCCTCGGCGGCCAGCTTCTTGGCCTTCTCGATGGCCTCCTCGATGCCGCCGACCATGTAGAAGGCAGCCTCGGGCAGGTGATCGTACTCGCCGGCGCAGATCGCCTTGAAGCTCTTCACGGTCTCTTCGATCGCAACGAGCTTGCCGGGGGTGCCGGTGAACACTTCGGCCACGTGGAACGGCTGCGACAGGAAGCGCTGGATCTTGCGGGCGCGGGACACGACCAGCTTATCCTCTTCCGACAACTCGTCCATGCCCAGGATCGCGATGATGTCCTGCAGCGACTTGTAGGTCTGCAGGATGCGCTGCACGTCGCGGGCCGTCTGGTAGTGCTCCTCACCGACGATGCGGGGGTCCAGAGCGCGCGAGGTGGAGTCCAGCGGATCCACGGCCGGGAAGATGGCCTGCTCGGCGATGGCGCGCGACAGCACGGTAGTGGCGTCCAGGTGGGCGAACGACGCGGCCGGGGCCGGGTCGGTCAGATCGTCGGCCGGCACGTAAATGGCCTGCACCGAGGTGATCGAGCCCTTCTTGGTCGAGGTGATGCGCTCCTGCAGGGCACCCATGTCGGTGGCCAGGGTGGGCTGATAACCCACGGCCGACGGGATGCGGCCCAGCAGAGCGGACACTTCCGAACCGGCCTGAGTGAAGCGGAAGATGTTGTCCACGAAGAACAGCACGTCCTGGCCTTCCTCGTCGCGGAAGTACTCGGCGACGGTCAGGCCCGACAGGGCCACGCGGGCACGGGCGCCCGGCGGCTCGTTCATCTGGCCGTACACCAGGGCCACCTTCGAGCCGGGGCCGTCGGTCTTGATAACGCCCGATTCGATCATTTCGTGGTACAGGTCGTTGCCCTCACGGGTACGCTCACCCACGCCGGCGAACACCGACACACCACCGTGCGCCTTGGCGACGTTGTTGATCAGTTCCTGAATCAGCACGGTCTTGCCCACGCCGGCGCCGCCGAACAGGCCGACCTTGCCACCGCGGGCATAAGGAGCGAGCAAGTCGATGACCTTAATGCCCGTCACCAGGATCTGCGCGTCGGTCGCCTGCTCGGCGAACTCCGGCGCGGACCGGTGGATGGGGTAGGTCTTCTCGGACGCGACGTCGCCGCGCTCGTCGATCGGCTCGCCGATGACGTTCAGGAT
>DATJKV010000448.1:0-2310 GCA_035491155.1 Magnetospirillum sp.
TCGCGTCGAAACTGCTGACCCAGGACAGGAAATGAGCGTGCACAACAAGCGCTCCGCCACCATCTGCAATCGCCGCGGCCTGCATGCCCGCGCCGCCGCCAAGTTCGTCAAGCTGGCTGCGACCTTCGACGCCCAGGTCCAGGTCTCTCATCGCGGCACCGAGGTTTCGGGCCTGTCCATCATGGGCCTGATGATGCTGGCCGCCGCGCCCGGTTGCTGCATCGAACTGAAGGCCGAAGGGCCGCAAGCGGTCGATGCGCTGGATGCGCTGTGCGGCCTGATCGCCGGGAAATTCGACGAAGAAGATTGAACGCCCTACATAACCAGAAAACATAGGGCTCCAAAAACAGGGACGGACGCGTTCGAGAAGGAGACGGATGAAGCCGCAAACCCAAACCGACGCAGCCCATATCGTTCCCGCCGCAGCCCGGCCCGCCGAGATGGTGCTGGAAGGGACCGGCGTCAGCCGTGGCATCGCCATCGGCACCATCCACCGCCACGATGCCGAGGCGGTGACGGTGCCGGAATACAAGCTGTCTGCCGCCCGCGTCGACGCCGAGAAGATGCGCTTTTCGGTGGCCGCCGAGCGCGCCGGCCGCCAGGTGGCGGCATTGCAGCGGAAGGCCGAGGGGCTTGAAGACGCCGCCGCCGAGGAGCTGGGCTATCTGCTGGATGCCTACCAGCAGATGCTGCGCGGTTCGCGCCTGACCCGCGGCGTGCTCAATCGGATCGAAAGTGAGCGCATCAATGCCGAAGCCGCCGTGCAGCGCGAGATCGACCAGATCGCCCGCGGCTTCGAGGCCATGGAGGATTCCTACCTCTCGGCCCGCGTCGCCGATATCCGCGACGTAGGGCGACGGCTGATCCGCAACCTGACCGGCGCGCCCTATCGTCCGTTCCAGGTGTTGCCCAGGAACGCCATCATCCTGGCCGAGGAGCTGACCCCGGCCGACACCGCTTTGCTTGACCCCAAGCAGGTGGCGGGCATCGCCACCGTGCTGGGTGGTGCCGAGAGCCATACTGCCATCATGGCGCGCTCGCTGGGCCTGCCGGCGGTCCTCGGCGTGGCCGGGCTGATGAAGGGGGTGCGCTCGGGCGACCTCGCCATCATCGACGGCCGTGCCGGCAAGGTGATCATCAATCCCGGCCCCGAGGTGCTGGAGCAGGCGCGCAAGCACCGGGCCGAGTTCCTGCGGGCGCGGCGCGCCCTGTCGCGGCTCAAGGACCTGCCGGCGGTCACCAAGGACGGCGCCCGCATCCAGCTGCAGGCCAACATCGAGCTGCCGGGCGAGGTGGAATCCGTGCTGAACGCCGGGGCCGAGGGCATCGGCCTGCTGCGCTCCGAATTCCTGTTCATGAATCGTGACGACGTCCCCGGCGAGGACGAGCAGTACCTGATCCTCAAGGAGCTGGTGGAACGCATGGCCGGCCGGCCGGTGACCATCCGCACCTTGGATGTGGGCGGCGACAAGCTGGCTGGCGGGCTTGACGTGCAGGCGGGTGCGAACCCGTCGCTGGGCCTGCGTGCGGTACGGTTCTCGCTGTCGCGGCCCGATTTGTTCGAGGCTCAGCTGGCCGCCTGCCTGCGCGCCTCGGTCCATGGCCCCATCAAGATCCTGATTCCGCTGGTGGCCACCGTCGAGGAGATGCAGGCGGTACGTCAGGTATTGGACCGGGTGGTGCGACGGCTTCGGCGCAAGAACGTGCCCATGGCCGACCCGCTGCCGCCGCTCGGGGTGATGATCGAGGTTCCGGGCGCCGCGCTGGCTGCCGACGCCTTGGCCTGGCACGCCGATTTCTTCGCCATCGGCACCAACGACCTGACCCAGTACACCCTGGCCATCGACCGCACCGACGAGGCGGTGGCCCACCTGTACAACCCGCTGCACCCGGCGGTGCTGCGCCTGATCCAATTTTCGGCCGAGGCGGCGTTGCGCGCCCGCATTCCCGTCTGCATCTGTGGCGAGATCGCCGGCGACCCGCGCTTCACCGCGCTGCTGCTGGGGCTCGGCATCCGCGATCTGTCCATGTCGGCCACCAACATCCCGGGGGTCAAGCAGCGCATCCGTTCCCTCGACCTGGTTGCCGCAACCCGGCGGGCGCGGGTGATCATGGACCAGAGCGACAGCGCCCGCATCGCCCAATTGCTGGACAGCTTCAACGACGGAGACGCCTGATCTGCGGCCGCGCTCAATTCCGGTAGGCGACATTCTTCTTCAATGGATATATCTTTCGAATAAGAAAACTTCGCCTTTAGGGTGGCGCGTCCATGGCACGCGGGGTCAAAGCGGTACGCCCTCGTTCAATTCG
>DATJKV010000449.1:0-4724 GCA_035491155.1 Magnetospirillum sp.
GATTTGCTGTTCCGCTCCCACTCGGCGCCACTCGGCCTGGCCTTCCAGGGCGGTGACGCCTATGTGGGCCTGCACGGGTCGTGGAACCGCTCGACCCCCATCGGCTATCTGGTCGCCCGGGTGCCGTTCAAGGACGGCAAGCCGCAAGGGTATTACGAGGTGTTCGCCAGCGGCTTCACCGTGGCCCCAGGCAAGGTATGGGGCCGTCCGGTGGGCATCGCCGCCGCCCCGGACGGCAGCCTTTACATCGCCGACGATGCGGGCAAGACGGTGTGGAAGATCGCACGGATTTCCGGGTCAGCGGACCAGCCCAGGCAGTGAGGTGGCCAGCAGCACCAGCCCCGACAACAGCAGCAGGCCCAGCAGCAGACGGCGGAAGGCCTGATCGTCGATGCGGGAATACAGGCGGATGCCGGCCAATGCCGGCAGCGCCATGGCGGGAACGGCGACGGCGCACAGCCGGCCCAGCTCGGCGGTGATCATTCCGCTTGCGGCATAAACCGTCAGGGTCAAGGCGTGCATGGCCAGGTTGAAGGTCTGCAGCACGGCGCGGCCGCTGTCCTTGTCCCAGCCGCGCAGGGTGTACCACACGGTCACCGGGGTGCCGGTGAGGCCACCCAGGCCGCCCATCACCCCGCCCACCAGGCCGACGCCGCCATCGGCCAATCGGCCGCCATGTGCCACGCGCGGCAGGGCGCGTGCCGCCAGCATCAGCGGGCAATAAACCACCAGGATGGCGCCCAAGCCGGCGCGGAACAGGGTCTGGTCCACCAGCGGCAGCAAGGCGGCGCCCAAGGGCACGCCGACGGCGCCGCCGATGATGAAGGGCAGCACCCGGCGGGCGTCGAAACCGCGCCGCACCGGGCCGATGGCCAGGGCCTGGCCGACCAGCGAGCACACCACCACCAGCGGCCCGGCCAGTTGCGGCGCCACCGTCCAGGCCCAGAAGCTCATGGCGGTAAGGCCGAAGGCGAAGCCTGAAAGGCCCTGGACGAAGCCCGCCACCACCGCCCCGGTCAGCACCAGCAGCAGGGCGGAATCCATGCGCCTAGAGGCCCAGCACGTCGCGCATGGAATACAGGCCGGCGGGCTGGCCCTTGGCCCACAGGGCGGCGCGGACGGCGCCCTTGGCGAAGACGGCGCGGGTCGACGCCTTGTGGGTCAGCTCGATGCGTTCTTCCTCGGCGGCGAACATCACCGTGTGGTCGCCGATCACGTCGCCGCCGCGCAGGGTGGCAAAGCCGATCTCACCCTTGCGGCGCGCTCCGGTATGGCCGTCGCGCGCCTTGCACCACACCTGCTCCAGCGCGACGCCGCGCCCCTTGGCGGCGGCGCGGCCCAGGCCCAAGGCGGTACCCGACGGCGCATCGACCTTGCGGCGATGGTGCATTTCCACGATCTCCAGGTCGTAATCATCCCCCAGGATCGCGGCGGCGCGCTCGGTCAGCGCCATCAGCAGGTTGACGCCGACACTGAAATTGGGGGCGTAGACCACCGGGGTGCGGTCGCCCGCCGCCCGCAGGGCGGCTTCGTCCTCGTCGGACAGGCCGGTGGTGCCGACGATCAGCACGGTGCCGGTCTCGGCGGCGAAACCGGCATGCTGCACGGTGGCGGCGGGCGCGGTGAAGTCGATCACCGCGTCGGCCACGTCGAACAGCTTGCGCGCGTCCTCGACCACCTGCACGCCCAGGGTACCGCGCCCCATCAACTCGCCCAGGTCACGCCCGACGGCATCGCCGCCGGGCCGTTCGGTGCCGCCGGCAAGCTGGCAGCCCTGGGTGTCCAGCACGGCGTTGACCAGCATCTTGCCCATACGGCCGGCACAGCCGACGATTCCGATCTTCATAGTCTTCTCCAACTCAGATGCCGGTGAACAGGAAGTCCAGGGCGGCGATGATGTCGTTGCGGTGTTGGGCAAGGCTGCCCACCGGCGCGCCCAGGACGGTGCGCGGCAGGGTCGCCATTAGGTTGACCATGACGGCGAAGCGCTCGCCGTCAATCTCGACGATGGGGTTCAGATTGCGCACTGGCTGGAAATCTTCCAACAGCGCCAATGGCGCCACCAGCCGGGTGGGCATGGCAGCCAGCGGGTCGGCCTGCAAGGCCACCACATAGGGTGCCGCGTCGGCCATGTCTCCCACCGGATTGCGGTGAATGTCGAACTGCGCCATCAGAAGAACCGGTAATGGTCGCTGAGCAGGCCGTTCTTCTCGATCCAGCGCGCCTGGCTTTCGATGGCGCCCTTGTTCTCCTCGGCCCAGGCCTTGGCCTTGGCCTCGCGCACCCGCTTCTCCAGCTCGGCCTCCAGGGTCTGGGACAGGTTGATGCCCAGCTCCTTGGCCTGGCGCAGCAGGTCCTCGTTGATGGAGACGTTGCAGGCCTTCTTGGGCGATTTGGGATCGAACAGGGCGTTCATGGCGCGGCCTTCACGGTTGATGCGCAGATGATATGCGCATGAACCGTGAAGGCTCAAGACCCTACTCCGTCAGATCCTTCCACAGCTCCTTCACCTTGGCGAAGAAGCCGTGGCTTTCGGGGCTGTTGTGCTTGCCCTCGGTCTTGTCGCCGGCGGTCTCGAACTCGCGCAGCAGCTCTTCCTGGCGCTTGGTCAGGTTGACCGGGGTCTCGATGGTGGCCTGGATGAACATGTCGCCGCGGGCCGGGCTGCGCAGTACGCTCATGCCCTTGCCCTTCAGGCGGAACTGGTTGCCGGTCTGGGTGCCCGGCGGGATGGTGACCTTGGTCAGGGTGCCCTCGATGGTGGGCACATCGATGGTTCCGCCCAGTGCCGCCGTGGTCATGGGGATGGGCACGCGGCAGTAGATGTTGGCGCCGTCACGCTGGAAGATGCGGTGCTGGCCGATGCTCAGGAAGATGTAGAGGTCGCCCGGGGGTGCCCCGCGCATGCCGGCCTCGCCCTCGCCCGACAGGCGGATGCGGGTGCCGTCCTCGACGCCGGCCGGGACTTGGACCTGCAGGGTCTTGTCCTTGCGCACGCGGCCCTGGCCGCCGCACACCTTGCAGGGGTCCTTGATGACGCGGCCCATGCCCTGGCAGGTGGGGCAGGTGCGTTCGATGGTGAAGAAGCCCTGCTGGGCGCGCACCTTGCCGGCGCCGTGGCAGGTGGGGCAGGTCACCGGCTGGCTGCCGTCCTTGCCGCCGGTCCCGTGGCAGGCATCGCAGCCGGCCGAGGAGGGCACGGTGATGGTGGTGGACTTGCCGGCGAAGGCGTCCTCCAGGCTGATCTCCATGTTGAAGCGCAGGTCGGCGCCGCGGCCCGAGGCCTGGCCGCGCCGGCCGCCGCCCATGAAGTCGCCGAACATCTCCTCGAATAGGTCCGAGAAGCCGCCGCCGCCGCCGCCGCCGAAGCCGAAATCGGCGAAGCCGCCGCCGCCGCGCCCGCCGTCGAAGGCGGCATGGCCGAAGCGGTCATAGGCCGCCCGCTTCTGCTCATCCTTGAGGACGTCGTAGGCCTCGTTGATTTCCTTGAACTTGTCGGCGGCCGTGGGATCGTCGGGATTGCGATCCGGATGGAGCTGCATGGCCAGCTTGCGGTAGGCCTTTTTCAAATCGTCGGCCGAGGCGTTACGGTCGCAGCCGAGGATCTCGTAGTAGTCGCGCTTGCTCATGCGGTCTTTCGCGAATCAGCTGGAGGCGGTTACACGCGACCGCCCCGGTGAAACCTCTCCACCGGGGCGGCCGACCTTACACAAAAGGGGCGACGGGCCTTACTTGCCCTTCTTGTCGCTGTCCACTTCCTCGAAATCGGCATCCACCACGGTGCCGTCCTGATGGCCGCCGGCCTGCTGGCCGCCCGCCTCGCCGCCGGCAGCGCCGCCCGCGGCTTCCTGGGCCTTGTACATGGCTTCGCCCAGCTTCATGGACGTCTGCATCAGGGCCTCGGTCTTGGCCTTGATGGCCTCGGGGTCGTCGCCGTCCATCACCGCCTTGAGGGCGGCGACGTCACGCTCGATATCGGCCTTGAGCGCCGGATCGGCCTTGTCGCCGAATTCCTTCAGGCTCTTCTCGGTGGAATGCACCAGCGAGTCGGCGTGGTTGCGGGCCTCCACCGTCTCCTTGCGCTTCTTGTCGTCGGCGGCGTGGGCTTCGGCTTCCTTGACCATGCGGTCGATGTCGGAATCGTTGAGGCCGCCCGAGGCCTGGATGCGGATCTGCTGTTCCTTGCCGGTGGCCTTGTCCTTGGCCTGGACGTTGACGATGCCGTTGGCGTCGATGTCGAAGGTCACCTCGACCTGCGGCACGCCGCGCGGAGCCGGCGGAATGCCCATCAGGTCGAACTGGCCCAGCATCTTGTTGTCGGCCGCCATCTCGCGCTCGCCCTGCAGCACGCGGATGGTCACCGCGCTCTGGTTGTCGTCGGCGGTCGAGAAGACCTGGGACTTCTTGGTCGGGATCGTCGTGTTGCGGTCGATCAGGCGGGTGAACACGCCGCCCAGCGTCTCGATGCCCAGCGACAGCGGGGTCACGTCGAGCAGCAGCACGTCCTTGACATCGCCCTTAAGCACCGCGCCCTGCACGGCCGCCCCGATCGCCACCACCTCGTCGGGGTTGACGTTGCGGGCCGGGTCCTTGCCGAAGAACTGTTTGACGGTGTCGATGACCTTGGGCATGCGGGTCATGCCGCCGACGAGGATCACCTCGTCGATCTCCGACGCCTTGAGCCCGGCATCCTTCAGCGCGTTGCGGCACGGGCCGATCGTGCG
>DATJKV010000450.1:0-6961 GCA_035491155.1 Magnetospirillum sp.
GCCTTGCAGGATCAGCGGCAGCCCGTTCGCCACCGCCAGCCCCGTGTTGCGTCCGGCGGAAAGCGCCGTCAGCGCCCGGTTGAGCCAGCCGTCGTTCTTTTGGTGCGGCCTCGCGCCGCCGCTTTCAAGCAGATCCTGGCCGTCGAAATGGGAGCGGGCGCGGTAGGGCGACGCGACCGCGTGCACCACCGCCAGCTCGCCCTTGCGCCAATAGGGCAGAAGGGGCGCCAGCGCTGGGTGGAAGGCGTAGGTGTTGTCCAGCGGCAGCACCATTTCGCGCTCCAGCGCCATGGCGCCGCGTGCGCGGGCATAGGCGGGGTCGCCCACGGGCGGCACGGCATGCAGGCCGTCCATTCCACCGCGCAGCAGCACCACCACCAGACGGGCCTCGCCGGGCAGGGCGGCGGCGGACAGGCCGGGAGCAAGGCCGACCAGCATGCCAGCGGCGCCGGAAATCAGGACTTGGCGTCGGCTCGGCATGGTCACCTCCGCTGGAAATCAGGGCTGGCGAGCGCCAGGAACAGTGCCTCGGCGCGGTTGCCGGCCTCGGCCATCAGCGCGCGGGTGGCGGCACCCACCGGCAAGTCGTCGGGCACGCCCCGGCGCGCCAGTTGATGGGCCGCCTTGCGCGCCCATTCCAGCCGCAGCATCAGCGATTCGGGAGCGGCCCAGGCCTCGGATCGGTCGGGCCAGCCGGCGGGCGAGGGGGCTGACCAGGGGGCCTGTCCCATGACCGACAGCGTGCCCACCAGCGCCTTGTCGGGCAGATCGGCCGCCCCGTCGAAGCCGCGCAGCACGGCGCACAGATAGTCATCGGGGCTGCGCATCTTGGCCCGTGGCCGGGCCCAGGGCTCGGGCCGGCGGACAAGCTCGGCGGTGACCGCGTGCAGATCGCCGCCGTTGTCGAGGAAGTGCCGCGCCAGTGCCTCAACAAGGTCCGGCGGCGGATCGTCGGCAACGAAGTGGCGGGCCAGCTTGGTGGCGACGTGCCGGGCGGTGGCGGGGTGGTGGGCCAGCATATCCAGCACCCGGTCGCCCTCGGCCTCGCCGTCGTCGGTAATGGCGGTGGCGAGAACCAGTTTCGGCCCTGGCTCGTGCAGGCGCGGTGCGAAGCGAAATCCGCCTTCCCGTCGATCTACGGTCCAGCCGGTCAGCACCCGGGCCAATTGCTCCACGTCGGCTTGGGAATAGCCGCCGTCCACCCCCAGGGTATGCAGTTCCATCAGTTCGCGGGCCAGGTTCTCGTTCAGCCCCTTGCCGCGCCGCTGGCCGGCCGCTGATTCAGGGCCGACCGACTGAGCATTGTCCAGGTACAGAAGCATTGCCGGGTGGCGGGCCACCGCCTTCAGCATGTCGGCGAAGCGGCCGGTGACATAGGGGCGGATGGCCTCGCGCTCGAACGAGCCCGCGAGGGGAAACAGCACGGGCCGCTGCACCGAGACGGTGAAATGGTTGCTCCAGAACCGCACCAGCCGCTCGCGCACGGGGGTGGTGGTGAGGGCGCCCGCCCGGGTGCGGGCGGCGGCCTCGGCCAGGTAATCCTGGTGCAGCTGCTTGCGGGCCCCGGTGTCCTTGTCCTTGCGCGCCTCCAGCACGCGCAGCAGCTGCCCGGCCGAGGGCGGAAAGTCGCCCAGGCCGGGTGCGCCGTCGGGACGGCCTAGCTGTTCCAGCATCCAGCCGCGCGGGTCGGCGGCGGCGGAGTTCCGCTCGTCGGTGCTGGCGCCCATGCCGAAGCGGGACAGGGCGGTCAGGGCGTCGTCCCGGTCCATGGGTCAGTGCCCGATTTCGCGGCTGACGGCGTTCTCTTGCTGGTTCAAGGCGCGCTGTTCCGCCTTGGTGATGTGGCCGTGGTCCATGGCGGCCATGCCGCGCTCCTCGTGGCGGATGGCGCGATCCTCGCTGCGCAGCTTTTTCGCTTCGGCCTTGGTGATCTCGCCCTCGCGGCGCTCCTCCGAGATGCGCCGCTCCTGGTTGGCGAGGCGGTGGTCGACCTCGGCGCGGCGCGGATGCTCCTTGGTCCAGTCGTCGGCGGCCATGGCGGTGCCGGTCAGGCCGGCGGCAAGGAAGGCGGTGGTGATGGCGGTGAATACGGCCTTGCGCATGATCGGCATCTCCGGGAAAAAGACCGCCACCAGCGGCGGTCCTTCCCCGTGTGCCATCAGAAAATGGCGAAATCCGGAACGCGTTTGGGGGGATGGGCCAAGGCCATAAATTGGCTACGGCAAATGGCAGGCTCGGTGCGGCAAGGGGGGCGGAGAATCCCACCGGGATCAAGGCTTGGGTCTTGATCCCGGAAGGGTGAAGCAGAATGTCGTGCCGACAGGGGCGTTTGCATCCATCCACATGCGGCCGCCGTGCCGTTCGACGATCTTCCTGCAAATGGCAAGGCCGATGCCGGTGCCCTCGTACTGGTCGCGCGTGTGAAGGCGCTGGAAAATAAGGAAGATGCGCTCGGCATATTCCGCAGCGATCCCGATGCCATTGTCGGATACGGAGAAGACGAGGTCGTCTCGCTGCTTGTCGCAGCTTACTCTAACCACCGGGCTTCGCTCGGCGTGGCGGTACTTGATCGCGTTGCCGATGATATTCTGGAACAGGCGGGTGAGTTCCTCACCATGGCCTTGAACGTGCGGAAGGTCCCCAATGATCTGCACATCCGCCCCGGCATCTTGAATGGCCGCCGTGAGATTGGCGATCGCCTGGGCGGCCACATCGTTGCAGCTCACCAGGGTTGGCGGTTCGGCCCTGCGACCGACGCGGGAGTATTCAAGGAGGTCGAGGATAAGCCGGTCCATCCGCAGCGCGCCTTCGCGCGCATACGAGATGAAGGCGCGCGCATCCTCGTCCAGCTGGCCGGCGTAGCGGCGTTCCAGCAGCGAAACGTAACTGGTGACCATTCGGAGCGGTTCGCGCAGGTCGTGGGAAGCAACGTAGGCGAATTGCTCGAGGTCCTCATTCGAGCGTTGCAGGGCCTGTGCCTTCTCTTCCAATGCTGCGGCCACTGCCAAGCGCTCTCGGATGTCCAATCCCAATCCGACGAGATAGGGCTTGTCGTCGAGCGTCACCCGCAGGCCGGTAAAGTAGTGGGGAATGGCGCGGCCGTCTTTCGTCACGATGGCGGCTTCGGCGCTGCCCCTGCCTTCCGCGAACACCTGGGCGATGCGTTCTGCGATCAGGTCCTTGTCCGAACCATTGAAGAGTTCGAGGGCGGAAAGGCCTTCCAGTTCATTGGCGCCGTACCCGAGCAGCGCCTCCATGTTCCTGTTCAACATGAGGAACCGCCCATGGTCATCCAACAAGTAGAAAATGCCGGGAAGGCTGTTGATGACCGCATGTGAGAAATCGCGCTCGCGCCGCAGTTGCTGCTCGGCAAGCTTTTCCTGCTCGATCTCTTCCACCAGGGCGTGATTGGAGGCCGCAAGGTCGGCCGAGTGAGCGTGGATACGGTGCTCGAATGTCTGGTTGAGTTCTTGCAGCTGAGCCTCGGTTTCACGGTGGCGTAGGCGTGTCATGCCAACCGAGGAGAGCATCTGCGCCATCTTGGCGAAGAACGCCATCGCCGATTCGGCGCGTTCCTTGGGGACGATCGGCACCTTGGCGAGTGCCGCCATATAGGCCTGCTCGTCCAGGCCGGTCTCGGCGGCCTGCCGGCGGAAGAAGTCGAGGTCTGGCGGCTCATGCAGGAACTGCCCGAGAAACAGGGTGGCGACATGCTCGCCATCGATGATTATCGGCGTGGCATAATCCATGAGCCCGTTGCGGCAGCGGTAGCCAATGTAGGGGCGCTCGTGAAGATGGTGGGCGATGTAGCAATCGCTCTCATGGCAACGGCGCAGACACGTCTCATTGACGCGGTGGAAATTGACGCAGATGTCCTGCCAGCCGATGCCGCACAGAATATTGTTGTCAGTGTCGAGCAGGCCATACGGCAACCCGGTGGCTTCGAAGAAGGAGCGCATCATCGACGAGAACTGGTCTACGTCGATCAGGTCGGAAAAACGCTTCGCCATGACCGTTCCAGCACTGGCTCATCCAATCGGGGGTATGACCTCAGTATATTAGATAGGTTATCGCCATATGAAGCGCAGACAGCTCAGCGGGAGGCTGCTGCGTCAAATTTCATAATCGGGCGATCCTGGTTCGGTGCGACAATGGGGCGGAAGAAGGACGTAGCCATGACCACCCATGCCCAGCCCGCGCAAGGCGCATCCATCGTCACCCGCCCCCTGGCCTTGGCCGAGCCCGGCGACGGGGCGGCCATCGCCCGCCTGGGCCAAGCCGAGGGCGTATTGGGGGTGAGCGCGTCGCCGGATCGCAAGCGGCTGCTGGTGACCTATGACGTGCGCCACATGGTCATGGCGGCGCTGGAGAAGGTGGCGGCGCAGGCGGGGCTGATGCCTTCAATCGGGCTGTTCGCGCGTCTGGCGCGCGCTTGGGCTGGCTTCCAGGACGACAATCTGCGCGCCCAGGCCAAGGTCGAGCACCATTGCTGCAGCGCGCCGCCCAAGTGACATGAAAAAAGCCAGCCCCGGGCGGGTGCTGGCGGTCAGTGCATCAACAGGAACATTCCGGCCGCTGCTGCGGCCAACGCCACGGCCAATGCCGCGCGGAAGAGGCGCGTCCGGCCGGGGGCGAGGTTGTCGTTGGCCGGAGGCGGAAGCCGGCGGGGCGGCGCCTGGCGGCGCCGCCCCTCCGGTTGGGACCTGTGCGGGGTCCGCTTAGGCACGCTTGTCCAGCGAGACGAACGGACGATGGGGCTGGCCCACGTACAGCTGACGCGGACGGCCGATCTTCTGGTCCGGGTCGGTCAGCATTTCGTTCCACTGTGCGATCCAGCCCACGGTGCGGGCCAGGGCGAACAGCGAGGTGAACATCTGGGTCGGGATGCCCATGGCGCGGAAGATGATGCCCGAGTAGAAGTCCACGTTCGGGAACAGCTTGCGGCTGACGAAGTAGTCGTCCTCCAGCGCGATGCGCTCCAGTTCCATGGCCAGCTTCAGCAGCGGCTCGTCCTGCACGCCCAACTCGTTCAGCACCTCATGGCAGGTCTTCTGCATGATCTTGGCGCGCGGATCGTAGTTCTTGTAGACGCGGTGACCGAAGCCCATCAGGCGGAACGGATCATCCTTGTCCTTGGCCTTCTTGATGAACTCGGGGATGCGCTCCACCGAGCCGATCTCGTGCAGCATGTTCAGCACGGCCTCGTTGGCGCCGCCATGGGCGGGGCCCCACAGCGAGGCGATGCCGGCGGCGATGCAGGCGAACGGGTTGGCGCCCGACGAACCGGCCAGACGGACGGTCGAGGTCGAGGCGTTCTGCTCGTGGTCGGCATGCAGGATCAGGATGCGGTCCATGGCCTTGGCCAGCACCGGGTTCACCTTGTACTCCTCGCAGGGAGTGGCGAACATCAGGTGCAGGAAGTTCTCGGCGTAGGACAGCTTGTTCTGCGGGTACATGAACGGCTGGCCCTGGGAGTACTTGTAGGCCCAGCCGGTGACGGTCGGCATCTTGGCGATCAGGCGATAGGACGCGATCATGCGCTGGTGCGGATCGTCGATGTCGGTGGAATCGTGGTAGAAGGCGGCCATGGCGCCGACCACGCCGCACATGACGGCCATGGGGTGCGAGTCACGACGGAAGCCACGATAGAAGAACGACATCTGCTCGTTCAGCATCGAGTGGCGGATGATGTCCTTCTCGAACTTGGCCTTCTGCTCGGGGTTCGGCAGCTCGCCCTTCAGGATCAGATAGGCGACTTCCAGGAACTCGCAGTTCTCGGCCAGGTCGGCGATGGCATAGCCGCGGTGCAGCAGCACGCCCTCGTCGCCGTCGATGTAGGTGATGGCCGACTTGCACGAACCGGTCGAGGTGTAGCCGGGGTCGTAGGTGAAGATGTCCTGCTCGGCGTAGAGCTTGCGGATGTCAGCCACCTTGGGGCCCACGGAGCCGGAAAGCAGCGGCATCTCGGTTTGCTTGCCGGTGCTGTTGTTGATAAGGGTGACAGTTTCTTTGGTTGTCATTGCTGCTTTCCCCGTGTCTCGAGTGTTGGTTGGCGGTTCGGCTTGCCGGGTCAGCCCCGGCGATTGATGGTCAAAGCTGCCCTTTCCCAGCGATGTCCGCGATGCGGGCGATCGCCTCGTCGCGCCCCAGCACCTCCATCACTTCGAAGATGGGGGGCGACACCGACGACCCGGTCAGCGCGGCCCTCAGGGGCTGCGCCACCTTGCCCAGCTTCTGGCCTTTGCCTTCCGCGAACACGCGGGCGGCTTCCTCCAGAATATGTTTCGTCCATTCGGCCCCGGAGACCGCCTGGACGTATTCACTCAAAATCGCGCGCGCCTCGGCGTCGTCCAATGCCTTGGCGGCCTTCTCGTCCAGCGCCAGCGGTCGCGGACGCACATAGAACAGGGCCGAATCGGCCAGCTCCACCAGGCTCTTGGCGCGCTCCTTCATGCCGGCCATGCCGGCCAGCAGGCGGCGCTTGCCCTCGGCATCGACCTTGGCACCGGCCTTGGCTTCCATCTGCGGCAGGATCAGCTCGACCAGGCGCGCATCATCGGCCTGGCGCAGATAGTGACCATTGAGGTTGGTCAACTTGGTCATGTCGAAGCGCGACGGCGAGCGGCCGACGCCGGCCAAGTCGAACCACTCGACGGCCTGCTCGGTCGAGATGATCTCGTCGTCGCCGTGGCCCCAGCCCAGGCGCAGCAGGTAGTTGCGCATGGCCTCGGGCAGGAAGCCCATGTCGCGATAGGCCTCGGCGCCCAGGGCGCCGTGGCGCTTGGACAGCTTGGCGCCGTCGGGGCCGTGGATCAGCGGGATGTGGGCGAACTGGGGCACGTCCCAGCCGCACGCCTTGTACAGCTGGTACTGGCGGAAGGCGTTGGTCAGGTGGTCGTCGCCGCGGATGACGTGGGTGATGCCCATGTCGTGGTCGTCGACCACCACCGACAGCATGTAG
>DATJKV010000451.1:0-1550 GCA_035491155.1 Magnetospirillum sp.
GATTGCCGGAGTCCTTGATCACCGCCCAAGCCGCCCGCGCCGCCGCCACGAAGGCGATGCTGCCGATACTGCGATAAATAGCGGGGCCGCTGCCGCTCTTGTTCAGGTGTGTTACACAGACAATGGCGACACCATGTTTGGCCGCCAGCGCCGCCAAGGGAGCAATCAACCCCCGTATCTCTGCGTTCTTGTGGGAATCGGTATCACCGAGGTATGCCGTGATGGGGTCGATGACGACGAGCCGGCAGTCGGGCACTGCCAGGATCGCGGCTTCCAGTGCGGGCAGATCGGTGGCCAGGGAGAATAGCGCTTCCTTCTGGTTCTCGCGATAGTTGTGGCGCACCGCATGCAAAAGCTTAATGCAATGCACGTCTGCGCCGGCGGCATCCAATCGGGGCCGGATCGTATCTTCCGCGTCGTCCTCGGCGCTCAACAGCACCACGCCGCCGAGCGGGGCCGAGGCGTCGGGCACGTCGGGCCATGGTGAACCACGGGAAACTCGCGCGGCCAGGTCCAGCGTCAGGAATGATTTCCCCAGGCCGGGATCGCCTGCAATCAGCGTCACCTTGCCACGGGCGATGCGCCCGGGCCAAAGCCATTCGATGGGCCGAGATTGCACGTCCGCCATACTGATGAGGATGGGGGTTATCGGGGCCTGGGCGCCACCTTGTCCAATCGTCGCCGCCTCGGCGTCGTCTGCCAGCTTTTGAATTTCCGCGCGGATAGCTGAGTCATCCAGGCCAGCGGCGCGGCGGGCCGCGATGTATTCGACCGCATCGCCGTGGGTCGGCAGGCCGGGAAGGTGCACTACCTTGATGATCGGCCTTGGCGCCACCTTGTCCAAGAGGGCGATGACTTCCTCGGCATATTTGCCGCCAGCGTCATCGTGATCGGGCAGGATGACGACTTGGCGGCTTGCAACTGGCGTCCAATCTGTTCGCTTGGCCGAGTTCGCGCCGTGGGCGGAGGTCGTGGCCGTTAGGCCGAGGGAGCGTACCGCGTCGGCCGCCTTCTCGCCTTCGCAAACATAAACGCGTCCTGGCGATTGCAGCAGCGCCGGCAGCTGGTAAAGGGGCCACAGGCCGTCGGGATCGCCGAGCCGCCATTCGGCGCCCGTCTTGGCGAATGGACGGAATTCCTTGCCGTCGGCCTTGTCCCAGCGAACTACCACGGCCACAGGCTCGCCGCCGGCATCGTGGTAGGTCCACCATGCCGATCGGGGGCCGAGGCGTTTTTCGCAATCGGCAACCGCTGCCGCCGCCGTGCGGAATCTGCTGAACTTGGCCGTGTTCTTGCCATTCGCTGTAGCTGAAACCCCCGGTTTCCTTGGTTTTCGGGGGGTTTCAGCAACACGCGGAAACAAATCCCGCAGGGTCAGGCCCAGGGCCTTGACCACCGCCTCGGTGGAACAGCCGGCGTGACATTTGAGGAGAACCGTGTTATCCTCGGCTTCGTTGATGGAGAGGGAAGGCGTCCGGTCTTCATGGGCCGGGCATCGGGCTTTGTAGCCGTCGCCGGCGCGTTTGTAATGCTCGATGGCCGCCAACACT
>DATJKV010000452.1:0-5068 GCA_035491155.1 Magnetospirillum sp.
GACCGAATTCCTGGCCGGCCTGCCCGAGGCGCGGCTGGAGAACGCCGGTTCAAGCCTCAAGTTCTGCAAGGTGGCCGAGGCAACCGCCGACTTCTATCCCCGCTTCGGCCCTACCTGCGAATGGGACACCGCCGCCGGCCACGCCGTGCTGGCCGCCGCCGGTGGCGAGGTGGTGACCCGGGACAACCACCCGCTGGCCTACGGCAAGGCGAAGTTTCTTAATGGTGACTTTCTGGCGCGGGCTCGGGTCTGAGGCTATCTTTCCTCCATGACCACCCTGCCCGACACCGCCCGCATTGAGCCTGCCAATCCCGCCACCATTACCGAGGGCGGCGCAATGCTGCGCGCCGGACGCCTGGTGGCATTTCCCACCGAGACGGTGTACGGGCTGGGCGCCGACGCCACCAACGACCGCGCCGTCGCCGCCATCTTCGAGGCCAAGGGCCGGCCCAGCTTCAATCCGCTGATCGTGCATGTGGCCGAACCGGCCGAGGCGGAAGCGCTGGTGCAGGTGGACGAGCGCGCCCGCGCGGTCATGGCCCGCTTCTGGCCCGGCCCACTGACTTTGGTGCTGCCGCGCCGCAAGGACTCGCCGGTATCGCTGCTGGCCTCGGCCGGGCTGGACACCATCGCCGTGCGCCTGCCCGACCACCCGGTGGCGCGCGCGCTGATCGCCGCCGCCAAGCGCCCCATCGCCGCCCCCAGCGCCAATCGCTCGGGCGCCGTCAGCCCCACCCTGCCCGAGCATGTGGCCGAAAGCCTGGGCGCCCGTGTCGGCCTGATCCTGGACGGCGGCCCGTGCCGGGTCGGCGTCGAGTCCACGGTGCTGGACCTGTCGGGCAAACAGCCGGCGCTGCTGCGCCCCGGCGGCATCCCACTGGAGGCGTTGGAGCAGGCCCTGGGCACCCGGCTGATCCGCCCCACCGACCACGCCGACGCGCCCAAGAGCCCCGGCATGCTGGAAAGCCATTACGCCCCCGGCCTGCCGGTACGGCTGAACGCGACATCTGTCACTCCAGGCGAAGCCCTGCTGGCCTTCGGCGCCATGGACGGCACGCTGAACCTGTCGCCCGCCGGCGATCTGGAAGAGGCCGCGGCCAATGTGTTCGCCATGCTGCGCGCCCTGGACAGTGCCGAATTCAGCGGCATCGCAGTGGCGCCTATCCCCGACCACGGCCTGGGTCTTGCCATCAACGACCGTCTGAAGCGCGCAGCCGCTCCCCGGAGGCCGGCATGACCCCGGATTTCGCTTCCCTCGTCGGCGCCGGCAACGTGCTGACCGGTGCCGACATGGCGCCGTATCTGGTCGAGGAACGCGGCCTCTATCATGGCTCGGCACTGGCGGTGGTGCGGCCGGGCTCGACGACCGAGGTGGCCGCGGTGGTCAAGGCCTGCGCCGAGGCCGGCATCGCCGTGGTGCCCCAGGGCGGCAACACCGGGCTGTGCGGCGGCGGCGTACCTGAAGGCCGTGCCGTAGTGGTGTCCACCGAGCGCCTGACCCGCATCCGCGCCATCGACCCCATCAACCTGACCCTGACCGCCGAGGCGGGCTGCGTGCTGACCAATCTGCAGGCGGCCGCCGAGGAGCAGGACTGCCTGTTCCCGCTGTCCCTGGGCGCCGAGGGCTCGTGCCGCATCGGCGGCAACGTTTCCACCAATGCCGGCGGCGTCAACGTGCTGCGCTACGGCAACGCCCGCGAGTTGGTCCTTGGCCTTGAAATGGTGCTGCCCGACGGCCGGATCTGGGACGGCTTGCGGGCGCTGCGCAAGAACAACACCGGCTACGACCTCAAGCATCTGTTCATCGGCGCCGAGGGCACGCTGGGCATCGTCACCGCCTGCGTGCTGAAGCTGTTCCCCCGTCCGCGCGAGATCGAGACGGCCATGGTCGCCCTGCCCGACCCGGCGGCGGCCTTGTCCATCCTGGCCGCCGCCCGTACCGCCTCGGGCGACGCGGTCACAGCCTGCGAGCTGATCCCGCGCATCGGCGTCGAGCTATGCTTGGCCCACGTTCCCGGCGCCCGCGACCCGTTCGGCCAAGCCTATCCGTGGCTCCTGCTGCTGGAGCTGTCCTCGTCCCGCCCCGGCGGCCTGCGCCAGGCCCTGGAAGGCGTCCTCGAAGTTGCGCTGGAGGGCGGCCACGCCCTGGACGCCGTGCTGGCCGAATCGGGCGAGCAGCGCAAGGCCTTCTGGCGCATCCGCGAGGGCATCCCGGAAGGGCAGAAGAAGGAAGGCGGCTCCATCAAGCACGACGTGGCGGTGCCCACCTCGCGCGTGCCCGAGATGCTGGAGCGCTGCACGGCGGCGGTCGAGGCCGCCATGCCGGGTGTGCGGGTGTGCGCGTTCGGACACCTGGGCGACGGCAACATCCATTTCAACCTGACCCAGCCGATCGGTGCCGACAAGCAGGCCTTCCTCGACCGCTGGGCCGAGATGAACAAGCTGGTCCACGACATCGTCGCCGACATGGGCGGCAGCGTCTCGGCCGAACACGGCATCGGCCAGTTGAAGATCGAGGAAATGGCCCGCTACAAGTCTGAGGTGGAATTGGACCTGATGCGTCGGGTCAAGGCCGCGCTGGACCCGCAGGGCATCATGAACCCGGGCAAGGTGCTGCCGTAACGCGCACGCATACCCCCATGCGCCGCCGGCACCTTGACGCAGCGTCGGTCTTCCCGTTCCCTTGACGGGCTAACGAAAAGACCAAGGAGCGTCCACCATGCCCATCTTCCACGCCCCCGTCCGCGACATGGCCTTCGTCATCGAGCATCTGGCGGGCCTTGCCGACATCACCGCGTTGCCCGGCTTCGAGGAAGCCACCGGCGATCTGGTGGCGGCGGTACTGGAAGAGGCGGCGCGCTTCGGCGGCGCGGTGCTGGCCCCGCTGAACCCGGTGGGCGACACCCAGGGATGCCGGTTGGACGGCGACACCGTGGTGACCCCGAAGGGCTTCGCCGAGGCCTACCAGCAATTTGTCGATGGCGGCTGGAATGCCGTGCCGTTCGAGCCGGAATGGGGCGGCCAGGGCTTGCCCCAGTTGGTGGCAACGGCCGTGCAGGAAATCTGGCACGCCGCCAATATGAGCTTCGCCCTTACCCCCATGCTGACGCAAGGCGCGGTCGAGGCACTGACCGTGCACGGCACCGAGGAGCAGAAGCAGACTTACCTGCCCAAGCTGATCTCGGGCGAGTGGACCGGCACCATGAACCTGACCGAGCCGTCGGCCGGCTCGGACGTGGGTGCCCTGCGCGCCAAGGCGGTTCGCCAGGCTGACGGCACCTACCGCATCACCGGGCAGAAGATCTTCATCACCTCGGGCGACCACGAGATGGCGGAGAATATCGTCCATCTGGTGCTGGCCCGCCTGCCCGACGCCCCCGTCGGCACGCGCGGCATCTCGTTGTTCGTGGTGCCCAAGTACCTGGTCAACCCCGATGGCTCGCTGGGCGCCCGCAACGACGTCAAGTGCATCAAGCTGGAAGAGAAGCTGGGCATCCACGGCAGCCCCACCTGCGTCATGGCCTTCGGCGAAAACGATGGCGCCATCGGCTGGCTGGTGGGCGAGGAAAACAAGGGCCTGGCGCTGATGTTCACCATGATGAACAACGCCCGCCTGTCGGTCGGCCTGGAGGGCGTCGCCCAATCGGAGCGCGCTTTGCAGAAGGCGGTGGCCTATGCCAAGGAGCGCGTCCAGAGCGGCGGCCCGATCATCATCCACGCGGACGTGCGCCGCATGCTGCTGACCTCGAAGGCGCTGACCGAGGCCACCCGCGCGCTGGCCTACTACGCCGCCAGCCGCCTGGACGTCGCCCGGCGCCACCCCGACGCCGCGATGCGCGCAGAAGCGCAAGGCCTGGTTGACCTGCTGATCCCGGTGGTCAAGGCGTGGAGCACGGATACCGGCCTTGCCGTCGCGTCCACCGCCATCCAGGTGTTCGGCGGCATGGGCTTCGTCGAGGAGACCGGCGTCGCCCAGCACATGCGCGACGCCCGCATCGCCCAGATCTACGAAGGCACCAACGGTATCCAGGCCATGGATCTGGTGGGGCGCAAACTGGTGCGCGATGGCGGCAAGTCGTTCGCGCTGCTGATCGCCAAGGTGCGTGCCCAGGAGCCGGTGCTGGAAGCAGCCGGCCCCGACTGGGCTCCGCTCAAGCGCCGGCTGGCCACCGCCGCCAGCGCCGCCGAGGCCGCCGCCAAGTTCATCCTGGAGAATGCTTCCGCCGATCCGGCCCTGCTGGGCTCGGTGGCGGTGCCGTTCCTGGAACTGGTGGGCCTCGTGGCCGGCGGCTGGCTGATGGCGGAAGCGGGCCTGAAGGCCGAGGCACTGTTGAAGGCCGGCGCCGATGGCTCCGATTTCCTGTCGGCGAAGGTGGTGACAGCGCGCCATTTCGGTGACGCTGTTCTGCCCAAGGCCGGCGGATTGCTGGCCCAGGTAGAGGCGGGCTCGGCCCAGATCATGGCTTTAGGCGAGGAACAGTTCTAGGCCGGATGGCTGGCGACGAATCCGGTTGGTTCGTTGCCGGCCGCCTGTCTATAATCCCGCCGCCATGACGGGGATTACGCGTTACGTACTACGCCAGCTGACGGTGGGGATGATCTTCGTCTCCGCCGCGCTGGCATGCGTGCTGTGGCTCACCCAGTCGCTCCGCTTCGTCGAGATGATCGTCAACAAGGGCATCTCGGTCGGCACCTTCCTGCTGCTGACCCTGATGCTGATGCCCTCGTTCCTGGTGGTCATCCTGCCCATTGCCTTGTTCGCCGTGGTGCTGTTCACCTACAACAAGCTGAACGCCGACCGCGAGTTGGTGGTGCTGCGAGCTGCCGGCCTGTCCAACTGGACGCTGGCGCGGCCAGGCGTCGTGCTGGGCAGCGCCACCACCATCGTCGGGCTGCTGCTGTCACTGTGGATCATCCCCGCCACCGTGAAGTCGTTCCGCGAGCTGCAATGGGGCATCCGCAACGACCTGACCAGCGTGCTGTTGCAGGAAGGCGCCTTCAACAAGTTCGGCGAGGGGCTGACCATCTACGTGCGGTCACGCAGCCCGCAGGGCGAGTTGCTGGGCAT
>DATJKV010000453.1:0-8648 GCA_035491155.1 Magnetospirillum sp.
CGTGGGTGACCGCCGGGATGGATGAGCGCGGCACGTTCAGCTTGTCGATGCCGAACAGCTTCTGCTCCTCCTCGCTCATGGTACGGCGGTGCTTATCCTGCACGGGGGCGACCAACAGCATGTAGGGGCTGTCACCGTCGAGCTCGAACCACTCGGCCACGTCCTCGCGCAATACCGATGGTGCGAAGGGACGGAAGCTTTCGCGGTATTTCACCTTGAGGTTCAGCATCTTCTGCATGGTGGGCGAGCGAGGATCGCCCAGAATGGAGCGGCCGCCCAGGGCACGTGGGCCAAATTCCATGCGGCCCTGCATCCAGCCGACCGCCTTTTCGTCGGCCAACGCCTGCGCGGTCTGCTCGACCAGCTCGTCGTCGGACAGCACGGTGAAATTGGCACCGGCATCCTTGAGCCGCTGCTCGATCTCGGTCTGGCCCCACGCCGGGCCCAGGTACGAGCCCTTCATGGCGTCCTTGCCGCCACCAACAATCGTGCGCGGCTGGTTCTTGTGGATGTGGTAGCCGGCCAGTGCCGCGCCCAGGGCGCCGCCGGCATCGCCGGCCGCCGGCTGGATCCAGATGTTGTCGAACACGTCCTCGCGCAACAGCTTGCCGTTGGCGACGCAATTGAGCGCAACACCGCCGGCCAGGCACAGGTTGCGTGCCCCGGTGTCCTTTTGGATACCCGCGGCCAGCTTGATCACCACCTCCTCGGTCACTGCCTGCACCGAGGCGGCGATATCCATGTGGAACTGGGTCAGCGGGTCCTTGTCCGCCTGGCGCACCGGCTGGCCGAACAGCGCCGCGAACCTCTCGTTGGTCATGCGCAGGCCGGTGCAATAGTCGAAATACGACTGGTCCAGCCAGAAGCTGCCGTCTTCCTTGACATCGACGATCTTGTCCAGGATCAGCTGGGCGTATTTTGGCTCGCCATAGGGCGCCAGGCCCATGACCTTGTATTCGCCCGAATTGACCTTGAAGCCGGTGTAGTGGGTGAAGGCGGAATAGAGCAGGCCCAGCGAGTGCGGGAAGTGAAGTTCCTTATGGATCTCCAGCTTGTTGCCCGAACCCATGGCCAGAGACGTCGTGGTCCACTCGCCGACGCCGTCCATGGTCAGCACCGCCGCCGCTTCGAACGGCGAGGGGAAGAAGGCACTGGCCGCATGACTCAGATGGTGCTCGGCGAACAGCAGCTTGTTCATCCAGTCGAAGTCAGGGGCGAACTTCTTGAATTCCTTCCTTAGCAGGTCCTTCTGGAACAGCTTTTCCTTCAGCCACACCGGCATGGCGGTCTTGAACGAGGAAAAGCCCCGGGGCGCGAAGGAAAGATACGTCTCCAGCAGGCGCTCGAACTTGAGGAACGGCTTGTCGTAGAACACCACCGCGTCGACGTCGTCGAGGCGGCAGCCGGCCTCGCCCAGGCAATATGCGATGGCCTGCTTGGGGAAGCCCGAATCGTGCTTCCTGCGGGTGAAGCGCTCTTCCTGGGCGGCGGCGATAATGATGCCGTCGTCGATCACGGCGGCAGCGCTGTCGTGGTAGAGCGCTGAAAGGCCAAGAATCTTCATCGCCGCGAACCATTGAGCCTTAGAACAGGGTGTAGATGAAGGGCGCCACCGCAGAGCCCTGGGACAGGACAATCAGGCCGCCGAACACCACCATCATCACCAGGATGGGAAGCAGCCAGTACTTCTTACGGGCGCGCAGGAAAGCAGCGAGTTCGAGCAGAAAGGCCATGGGAGTCGGTCCTAGAACTGGTTTTTCATGGAAGCGGCCGAGGGACCGGGCGGTGTGCGCTCGATCCAGTAACTGCGCGCCTTCGGGTCGCGCTTCAGCCGCATGGGGTCCTGGCCGGTGGCGCGCATCAGCAGGCCGACCGGCGTCACGGTAACGAAGAACAGCAGCCCCATCACCACCGGCGTGACCACCTTGTGCAGAGCCAAGCCCAGCTTGAACCAGACCAGATTAAGGGGCTTGAGCGCCTTGGGCGCGACCAATGCGGCGAGCAGGAAGCCGGCTGCGGCGCCCAACGCCCACACCCGCACCTCGCCACCGTTCTTCAACGGCCACAGGCCGACCAGCACGAAGAAGGCAGCGAAGACCAGGCCGAACGAACGTTCGGACCCCATCTGCACCGCGCCGGCGTGGGATTGATGTTCGTTCATGGACGATTTTACCGATGTCAGTGGGCCTGCACGCCGGGACGATGCCGCTTTTCCAGCATGTCGCACAAGGCGTGGCCAATTAGAATGTGCATTTCCTGGATGCGGGCAGTGACGTTGGAGGGCACCACTACCAGCGGATCGGCCAGGCCGATCATCTTGCCACCGTCGCGGCCAGCCAAGCCGGCGGCGGTGCCGCCGATGGCCCTGGCGACTTCCAGCGCCTTCAGCACGCTGGGGCTGTTGCCCGAGGTACTGATGCCAATGGCGATGTCCTGAGGCTTCATGAACGCCTCGACCTGGCGCGAGAAGATATCATCGTAGGAAAAATCGTTGGCGCAGGCGGTCAGCACCGAGGTGTCGGTGGTCAGCGCGATAGCGGGCAATGCCCGGCCGTTGACCCGATAGCGCACCACGATCTCGGCGGCCAGATGCTGGGCGTCCGCGGCCGAGCCGCCGTTGCCGAAGAACAGGATCTTGCCGCCCGCCTCGATGGCGCGGGAACAGGCCTCCACCAGGGCCACAAACGAGGCGGCCACGGCGTCCTTGGTGACGGCCAGGGTCTGCTCGTGTTCGATGAACTGGTCGGCAAGGAATTGGCGGGCGTCCATCAACGGGCTCCGGTGCTTGCGGTCAGGGGTCTTGGTAACCCAAGCACCCCCCCGACCGCAACAGCTACCGTCCGCCTACGTCTCGACCAAGGTCTTCAGCTGGCGGGCGGCCACCGTCAACATGGCCAGATCGATCTGGCGCACCGCCCGCACCTCGGCCAGCACGGCGTCGGTACGCTCGGCATTGACCCGGTGGGCGCCAGCCCATGCCGCCAGCGCTTCCTGGGCGGCCAGGCCCGGAGCCTCGGCGGCCACCGCCACGGTGATGTCGCGTTGCAGCGCATAGAAATCCTCGATGGCGGCGGCGGCGGCCAGCTTCTGCCAATGTCCCCCCACACCCACCTTCTGCGCCGCCGAGCGCAAGCCCCCCAGACCAAAGCGGCTGCCAACGGCGAAATACAGGTTGCCGGCATCCTCGACGGTGGTGCCCTGGCGGGCGGCGATGCGCACGATATCGGCGGCCGAGGCCAGCACGATGAGGTCGGCTACAATGGCGGCCAGATCGGCCGGCACCCCTTGCTGGGCGTAGTCGCGCCGCCGCTCCGCCACCGCCTCGGCGGTCTCGGCCGGCAGGATGGCGGGCAGGGTGGCCTGAAGGGCGGCGATGCCGGGGCGCAGCTCGGCGATGGCCGCGCCCAGATCGAAGGGCATGGGCACACCGCGCAACACCCAAGCCGTGGCGCGTTCCAGCAGCCGCCCGGATTCCGCCAGCATGGCGATCTGAACCGCAGCGGGCACCGTTCCGTCCAGTGCCTCGATGCGGCTCCACACGTCACGGAGAGCGTAGGCGTCGCGGGCGACGATGTAGGCGCGCGCCACGTCGGCCGGGCCGTGGCCGGTGTTTTCCATCATGTCCGAGACGAAGGCCACGCCGACGCGGTTGACCATGGAATTGGTGGTGGCGGTGGCGACGATCTCGCGCCGCAGCCGATGCGCGGCTATTTCCTTAGCGAAACGTTCTTGCAGGGCGCTGGGGAAATAGCGGGCCAGATCGCCCGCCAGGAAGGGATCGTCCGGCAGGTCCGAGGCCAGGATGCCGTCGTGCAGCCACAGCTTGGCATAGGCCAGCAGCACCGACAGTTCGGGACGCACCAGGCCCTGGCGGCGGGCAGCGCGCTCGGTCAAGGTCTCGTCGTCGGGCAGGGATTCGATGGGACGATTGAGGCGCCCGGCCTTTTCGAGGAGGCGCATGAAGCGGACCTGCCCGTCCAGCAGCTCGGGGGCCTGCGCCGCCATCACCGATAGGGCCTGGGTCTGCAGGTAATTGTCGCGCAGCACCAGCGCCGCCACCTCGTCGGTCATGCCGGCCAGCAGACCGTCGCGCTGCTTCGGCGTCAGGTCGCCCGCCCCCACAAGATCATTGAGCAGTATCTTGATGTTCACCTCGTGGTCCGAGGTGTCGACTCCGGCGGAATTATCGATGGCATCGGTATTGATGGCGCCTCCACCCAAGGCAAATTCGATGCGGCCCAACTGGGTGACGCCCAGATTCGCCCCTTCGCCCACCACCTTGGCCTTGAGCTCGGCGGCGTCGACGCGAAGGGCGTCGTTGGCGCGGTCGCCCACCTGGGAATGGGATTCGCGGGCGGCCTTCACGTAGGTGCCGATGCCGCCGAAGAACAAGAGGTCCACCGCCTGGACCAGCAGGATACGGATGAGCTCGGTGGGCGTCACCGCATCCGTTTCGATGCCGAACCGGTCCTTCATCTGCGGGCTGATCGGAATGGTCTTGGCCGAGCGGGCGAATACGCCGCCGCCAGGCGAGATGGCAGCCGGGTCGTAGTCGGGCCAGGACTTGGTGGCCTTGAACAACCGCTCACGCTCGGCAAACGAGCGATCGGGATCGGGATCGGGGTCGACGAAGATGTGGCTGTGGTTGAAGGCGGCCAGGACTTTGAGCGTCCGCGAGCACAGCATGCCATTGCCGAACACGTCGCCCGACATGTCGCCGATGCCGATGACCGTAGTCTCCTGGGTCTGGACGTCGCGGCCCATTTCGCGGAAATGGCGCTTCACCGCCTCCCAGGCGCCGCGTGCGGTAATACCCATAGCCTTGTGGTCGTAACCCTTGGACCCGCCCGAGGCGAAGGCGTCGCCCAGCCAGAAGCCATGATCCAGCGAGATGGAATTGGCGATGTCCGAAAAGCTGGCCGTGCCCTTGTCGGCCGCCACCACCAGATAGGGATCGTCGCCGTCATGGCGCACCAGCCCGGCCGGCGGCAGCACCTTGCCGCCGCGCAGATTATCGGTGAGATCCAGCAGGCCCTGGATCAGGGTGCGATAGCAGGCAATGCCTTCCGCCTGGAGCGCGCCACGGCCATCTTTCGTTTCAGAGCGCGGCTCCGCCGCGACCGGCGGCTGCTTGAGCACGAAGCCGCCCTTGGCGCCCACCGGCACGATCACCGCGTTCTTCACCGTCTGGGCCTTCATCAGGCCCAGGATTTCGGTGCGGAAATCCTCGCGCCGATCAGACCAACGAATGCCGCCGCGCGCCACCTTGCCGCCGCGCAGGTGAATGCCTTCCATGCGCGGGCTATAGACGAAGATCTCCACCATGGGGCGCGGCAGCGGCAGGTCCGGCACCTGGTGGGAATCAAGCTTGAACGAGAGATACGGCCTGGCCAGCGCATAGTTCGTGCGCAAGGTGGCACGGATCAGCGCCATGAAACGGCGCAGGATGCGGTCGTCGTCGGCGCTAGCGACCTGCTCGAGCATGGCTTCGACGCGGGCGGCGGCGTGGTCCTCGGTTTCGTCGGACAAGCCGAAGCGGGCAAGAAAGAAAGCCGCCAGTGCCGCCGCCTGCTCGGGATTGTCGGCCAACGCCCTTTCCACATAGGCCTGGGAGAGGGTAGAGCCGGCCTGGCGCATGTACTTGGCGTAGGCGCGCAACACCGCCACCTGGCGCCAACCGAGTCCGGCCAGCAGCACCAGCGCGTTGAAGCCGTCATTTTCCGCCTCGCCCCGCCATACCCTGAGCAGCGCCTCCTCGAAAGCGGGGCCGCGCGCGGCCAGGTCCAGGCCGGGCGGGGTCTCCAGTTGGAAATCGTGAATCCAGACAGCCTCGGGTCGGTCCGCCGGGCGCACCGGGTGAGGAATTTCAGCGATGACGCGCAGGCCCATGGCCTCCAGCAGCGGCAGCACGTCGGACAAGGGGACGGTAGAGCCGGCGTGCACCAGCTTGAGGCGGGCCTCGCGTTCGCCCGCCTCGACGGGACGCGACAGGCTGACGCCCAGATCGGCACCGGCCAGCGCGGCCTCCAGCCGCTCCACCTCGGCCACCGCCGACAGCGGCGCATGGCGCTCGCGGTAGGATACCGGGAAGCCGTCGCGCCAGCGTCGCGCCAGCCTGAGACCGTCGCCCTCGCCATGGGCCTGCACCAGCGCCGCCTGCAACTGGTCCGACCACGAGCGTGCCGCCTCGGCGATGCGGGCCTCCAGCTCGTCCTCGTCCACCGCCGCCGACGCCTGGCCGGCGGAGATACGGATGATGACGTGCAGCCGAGCCAACGGGGCATCGGCCACCTGAGTATAATAGGCGTCCAACTGGCCGCCATAGGCCTGCTCCAGCAGGCGGATCACCGCCAGGCGCAACGGCGTGTCGTAGCGGTCGCGCGGCAGGTAAACCAGCGCCGAGACGAAGCGGCCGAACTCGTCGCGCCGGACGAACAGCGCCACCCGCGGGCGGTCCTGCAGGTGCAGGATGCCCAGCGCATTGGCCGATAACTGCTCCTCCGAAATTTGGAACAACTCGTCGCGCGGGTAGGTCTCAAGGATATTGGCCAGCGCCTTGGCGTCGTGGCCGAAGGGGGGGAACCCCGCCCGTTCCTGCACGTGCGCCACCTTGCGCCGCAACAGCGGAATGATCGAGGGATGTCGGGTATAGGCGGCCGAGGTGAAGAGGCCAAGGAAGGCGTGCAGCCCCACGGCCCGGCCCTTGGCGTCGAACCGCTTTACCCCGATGACGTCCATGTGCACCGGCCGATGCACCACCGCCAGCCGCACCGATTTGGTGACCAGCAGCGCTCCCGGGCGGGTGACGAAGGCACGGATCTCGGCCGGCATCTGGGACAACGGCAGTCGCTCGTCGAGCACGTGGGCGGATTCGGTACGCAACACGCCCAGCGCACTGCCCGGCTCGACCACCACCTCGGGATCGTCGGCCGGGCCCGACAGCAGGAAATGGCGATAACCCAAGAAGGTGAAATGGTCGTCGTGCAGCCAGTCGAGAAAGGCAACCGCCTCCTCGTTCTCCTCGCCGCCATTCAGCTCTGCGTTCACCGTCTTGATGCGAGCGCGCATGGCGCCCCAGTCGGCCACCGCCGCGCGCACCTCGGCCAGGGCGGCCGACAATTGCTCGACCAGCAGCGCCTGGGAACCGGCGTCCCGGCGATCGATCTCCACATGCATGAGGCTTTCCGCCACACCCTCCGCTCCGCCCAGTTCCAGCAGGGCGCCATCGGGAGCGCGCCGCACGGCGACAATCGGGTGGACCAGCAGGTGGACAGCGATGTTGGCCCGCGCCAGCACCATGGCCACCGAATCCACCAGGAACGGCATGTCGTCGTTGACGATTTCGACCACGCTATGCGGCGAAGCCCAGCCGTGGCGGTCGGGATCGGGGTCGAACACGCGGATCTTGGGTTCGCCCGGCACCCGTTCGCGCAGGAAGCCCTGCAGACCGGCGACGACGGCGAACAGCTGGTCGCCGTCCAGCCGCTCCAGGTCGGCGCTGGGAATACCGGCGAGGTAGGGTTCCGCGAGGCGTGCCACCAGTTCGGCCCGCTGCGGGTCGAGCCGCAGCCTGGCCTGGGCGGCAATATCCTCGGTCAGGGTGGATTGCAGGAAATCGGCGGGCTGGGTCACGAGCGTCCTCCCCGGAGCCGCTGGTTCACCCATTAATATGAGCCCTTTGCCGGCTCGTTTCACCAGGGAGAATTGCGCTATTGGGCGCGTTTCACCGCCGTCCGGCGGCGCGGGCCAGTTGCATGAGCGCGCGCGAGCAGATTTCCTCGGACGGCATACCGGTGCTTTTGCAATCGGCCTCGGCCTCGATGAGCACTTCCAGCGCGCGTCCCACCCGGTCAGCGGGCCAGCGCGAGAGCTGGCGGCGGAAGCGGTCGGCGGCCTTGAAGATCACCGGGGGTTTGAGTGCCGCCATGGCTTGGTCGGCCGACTTGCCCTGGGCCATCAGCCCGGCGGCGTAATGCAGCCGCTGGAAGTGACGCGACAATGCGCGCAACACGGCCACCGCATGGGTGCCTTCGCGAAACAGGCGGTCGAGAACGCGCTGGGCGGTGGAATGGTCGCCATCGGCAGTGGCCAGCGCCAGGTCGTCCATGGACAGGGCAGCGGTATCGCCGATGCAGGCCAGCGCATCCTCGAGCCGCACCCGGCCGGGCCCGCCCATATAAAGGGCCAGCTTTTGCAATTCAGCCCGCGTCAGGCGGCGGTCACCGCCCAAATGGTCCATCAGGAAAGCCAGTGCGTCGGGCTCGGGCGTCAGACCGGCGGCCTTCAATTCCTCCTGGATGACGTGCTGGAGGCTGCCGCCCTCGTCGCCGTACGAGGCCAGCGCGGCGGCGTTGTCGGCACCTTCGAACAGCTTGCGCAAGGACGAGCGCGGACCCAGATCGCCCGCCTCCACCACCATCAGCGCGTCACCCATGGGATGGGCGAGGAAGTCCTGGAACAGTGACGCCACCGAATCGCCGGCGTCACGCACCACCACCACCCGGCGGCCTCCGGTGAGCGCCATGGCTGCCGCCTCGTCGGCCAAGCGGGCAGGGTCGTCCTTGAGGATTGCCGGGGTAAGCTCGGCGACGCGGAAGGGGTCGCTGACGTCGGGCACCACACCCTTGACCAGGCGGGTGACCCGCTCG
>DATJKV010000454.1:0-5041 GCA_035491155.1 Magnetospirillum sp.
TGGTCAACGGCCATGACAAGGTCTACATCGAGGTCAACGGCCACATCGAGCTGACCGACATCCGCTTCCGCGACAACGCGCAGCTGATGAACATTTGCCAGCGCATCGTCTCGGCGGTGGGCCGCCGCGTGGACGAATCCAGCCCCATCTGCGATGCCCGCCTGGCCGATGGATCGCGCGTCAACGTCATCGCCCCGCCGCTTGCGCTGGACGGGCCGTCGCTGACCATCCGCAAGTTCAAGAAGGACAAGCTGACGCTGGACAAGCTGATCGGCTTCGGTTCCATCTCGCCTGCGGGCGCCAAGGTGCTGGAGGTGGCGGCGGCATGCCGGCTGAACGTCCTGGTGTCGGGTGGTACCGGCTCGGGCAAGACCACGCTGCTGAACTGCCTGACCCGCTACATCGACGAGGGCGAGCGTATCGTCACCTGCGAGGACGCGGCCGAGCTGCAACTGCAGCAGCCGCATGTGGTCCGCCTGGAAACCCGGCCACCCAACCTGGAGGGCGCCGGCCAGGTGACCATGCGCGATCTGGTGCGCAACTGCCTGCGCATGCGCCCCGAACGCATCATCGTCGGCGAGGTGCGTGGTCCGGAAGCCTTCGACCTGTTGCAGGCCATGAACACCGGCCATGACGGCTCCATGGGCACCATCCACGCCAACACCCCGCGCGACGCCCTGTCCCGTGTCGAGAACATGGTCGCTATGGGCGGCTATAACCTGCCCGCCAAGGCGGTGCGCGAACAAATTGCCGCGGCGGTCAACGTCATCGTCCAGGCCTCGCGCCTGCGCGACGGCTCGCGCAAGATCACCCACATCAGCGAAGTGATCGGCATGGAAGGCGATGTCATCACCCTGCAGGACCTGTTCGTCTTCGAATATGAGGGCGAGGACAGCCAGGGGCGTATTGTCGGCCGCCACCGCCCCACCGGTATCCGTCCGTCGTTCTGGGACAAGGCACGCTATTTCGGCCGCGACCGCGAGCTGGCCGAGGCGTTGAGCGAGGGCGCATGAGCAGCGCTGCCGCCCTAATGCTGCTTGTGGCGGTGCTGTTGGTGGCGCTTGGCCTGCTGGGCTGGGCCCTGTTCGTACTGCTGCATGGTCGGCGCGCGCGCTTGAAGCGCCGTATCGCGCAAGTGGTGGGCGGCGACAAGGCCAGCCGTGCCGCCCAACGTGCCAGCCAAATGCGCCGCCGCCCGGTTCAGACTCGGTTGAGGACCGAGGAAGAAAAGGCCAAGTGGGCCTATAAGCTGCGCGAGCAGATGATGCAGGCGGGCCTGCGCATCCAGGTGAAGCACTACCTGATGGCCTGCGTCGCCCTGGGCGCCGTGGCCTGGGGTGTGGCGGCACTGCTGGGTCATTCGCTGCTGGCGGGGGGGCTGGCTGCTGCCATTGTCGGCTTCGGCATCCCCAAGCTGGTGCTGGGCTACTTGGCCAAGCGGCGGATCAACCACTTTACCGCCTTGTTCGCCGACGCGTTGGACATCATCGTGCGTGGCATGCGCTCGGGTCTGCCGCTGGGCGAGTGCATCAACATCATCGGCCGCGAGATCGGCGAGCCGCTGGGACCGGAATTCCGCCTCGTCACGGAGGGGCAGAAGCTGGGCCTCTCTTTGCACGAATCGCTTGAGCGTTCGCTGGAACGCAACCCCTCGGCAGACTTCCGCTATTTCACCATCGTGCTCGCCATCCAGCAGCAGACCGGCGGCAATCTGGCCGAGACACTGGCGAAGCTGTCGGAGCTGTTGCGCTCGCGCTCGCGCATGCGCGCCAAGATCAAGGCGTATTCCTCCGAAGCCACCGCCTCGGCCTTGATTATCGGCTCGCTGCCCATCGTAGTGGCGATATTGCTGTTCGTGGTGTCCCGGCCGTACATCATGATGCTGTGGGAGACCGAACCGGGTAACGTGCTGCTGTTCATCGGCGCGGTCATGATGGGGGGCGGCTCCTTCATCATGCGCAAGATGATCAACTTCGATATCTGACGGGGCGCCCACGATGCTGGAATGGCTGCTGATCGGCGTCGCCTCCATTGCCGCCTTCGCGTCGGTGATGGCGGTGGGCCTGCAACTGGCCTCCCGCGATCATCTGGCCAGCCGCCTCAAGGCGGTGGCGGCGCGCCGCCAGGAATTGTCGGCCCGCCAGCGTGATTCCTACAAGACGGGCCGTTTCCAGCCCAAGCGGCACGTCAGCTGGATGAAGGCGGTGGTCGAGCGCATGAGCGTGCGCGAGATGCTTGAGGCGCGCGACCTCAAGCTCCGCTTGGCCCAGGCCGGCTGGCGACACTCCTCTGCCCAAATCACCTACGTGTTCTCGCGCATCGCCGTGCCGGTGGTGGCCTTCGCGGTTGCGCTGGCTTACGTTACGACCTTCTTCGGCCAATGGACCTTCTTCCAGCAGTCCATGGCGGTGCTGGGCTGCGCCACCCTGGGCAATTATCTGCCCGGCATCCTGCTCGCCAATGCGGTCCAGAAGCGCCAGCAGGCGATAACGCGGGCCTTCCCGGAAGCCCTCGACCTCCTGGTGATCTGCGTCGAGGCTGGCCTGTCGATCGAAGCCGCGCTGCTCAAGGTGACCGAGGAATTGGGCAGTTCCGGCCCTGAACTGGCCGAGGAACTGGGTTTGACCGCCGCCGAGCTGGCCTTCCTGGGAGACCGCCGTCAGGCCTGGGACAATCTGGCCGAGCGCACCGGCCTGCCGCAGGTGAAATCGCTGTCCACCGCGTTGGTGCAGTCCGAGAAGTACGGCACCCCCATCGGTACCGCGCTGCGTGTTCTTGCCGACGAAAACCGCGCCGCCCGCATGTCGGCGGCGGAAAAGAAGGCGGCGTCGCTGCCGGCCAAGCTGACCGTGCCGCTGATCCTCTTCTTCCTACCCGTGCTGTTCCTGGTGGTGGCGGGGCCCGCCGCCATCCGCATCATGGCAATCATGAAATAGGCGGCTATTTCGCCCGTTCCGCCAGGGTGCGGAAAATCTGGTTGTTGGTGCGCACCATCTCGGGCGGAAGGTCCTTGGCTGCTGCCCGTTCGGCCCCCTGGGAATCGCCCTTCAACGCCAGCAGCAGCGCCAGGTTCTGGCGCAGCTGGACACCGGCCGAAGGCTGTTCCATGGCTCGGCGCAGGGTGGCGATGGCATCGTTCAATTGGCCGGCCTGGGCCAGGGAAAGGGCCAGGTTGTTCAATGCCACCGGATTGTCGGGCGACAGCTCCAGGGCGCGGGCGTAGGCGGCCTGGGCCTCGGCGTGGCGGCCCTGGGTGTCCAGGGTAACGCCCAGGGCCGAGTGGTTCTCCCAGTCCGTGGGGGCCTTGGTAATCGCTTCCTCCAGGGCGCGGGTCGCCAAGCCAAGGCGCTCGGCCGCCAGATAGTCCTTGCCCATTTCCGCCAGCACCTTGGGGTCGCGCTCACCCTTGGCCAGTGAGGCCTGCATTAGGTCGGCCGCCTGTTCGGGCGTGCCCTTGCAGCGTAGCGCGCGGGCCAGCGCCACGGCCACGGTACGGTCGTCGGGGCGGCGCTGGTACAGGGTGCTCCAATGCTGGATGGCGGCCGTCCAGTCGCCGTTGGCTTCGGCCATCTGGGCGGCGGTGCGCAGGGACGGCTCCACCGCGCGTGCGACCGCGTCCTCGTCGCCGCCGCTGCCCATGTACGGCAATCCTTCGGCACAGCCGGCCATCAGCAGCGGCAGGAGCAGGGGGATCAGACGGCGCATGAACGGGAAACTCCAGGAGATGATTAAATTTATCGGCAATTCCTGAGAATTACTTAAACTCTGTCAATGTTGCCACAAGACTTATTGCTGGGCTATCATTGCTCGTGATTGCGAATCCTGTCAAAGAGGGCTTTACGGTGGTCGCAGGGATGCATGCGCGACGGACGGGTCTGGCGGTGACCGCCATGGTCTGCGGGATGTTTGCCTCCGGGCTTTCCGCCCAGGCCGGCGGCGCGCCGGTGGAGGTGGGTAACGGCCACGCGGTGGTGCTGATGCTGCCGCAGGCGGCGCACCAGGTCATCATCGGCGATCCCGGCGTGGCCGATGTCACCGTGGAATCGCCCCGCCAGGTCGTGGTCTTCGGCAAGCGTACCGGCGCGACCTCGCTGACCGTGCTGGGCAGCGGCAACACCCCCATCCTTGACGTCCCCGTGGTGGTCCATGCCGCGGGCGCGGGCGGCGTCACCGTTACCTATGGTGCCTCCAAGGACGGAAAGCTCGGCGGTCAATCGGTGGTGTTCGCCTGCGGCACCACCGGGTGCACCCGTGCGACGGAAGGTTCGTCCGGGGCAGCAAAGTAACCGATAAACTTCATAAAAATGCGATCATAAACAAATTGAAATGATGTTAAGTCATTTTCTTGTAGATGCTGTTTTGGATCTGTCTGATCTGTTATGATGATGCCATCCTTTTGGGGTTGGCATAAATGAACCGGGTCAAGGCAGTGCTGGCGCGTTTGCCCCGCCTCTTCCGCGAGGTGAGGGGATCGGTCATCGTGCCGATGGCGGTGGCGTTGCCGCTGGTGGTGGGCATGCTGTCGCTGGGTGTCGAGACCGGGCTGTGGTTCGCGTCCAAGCGTGACCTGCAATCGGCCGCCGATGCCGGTGCCATTTCCGGCGCCTGGGAGGTGGGCTACCAATCGGGTTCGGGCACCATCGCCGCCACTGCGGCGGCTGATGCGCGCAAGAACGCCAACTCGTCGGGCCAGCCCTTCACGGTGGTGGTGAACAACCCGCCCATCACGGGTGCCTATGCCGGTGATGCCTCGGCGGTGGAGGTCTCGGTCAGCCGCAGCGAGCAATTGCTGCTCGCCAAGCTGTTTATCGATTCCATGCAAGTGTCGGCGCGCGCGGTGGCGCAGTCGGGGGCGCTGGGCGATTACTGCGTCGTCGCGCTCGACAAGGCCGCCGCCGATACCGCCGAGTTCCAGGGCAACGCCACCATCAACCTGGCCAATTGCGGCGTCGCAGCCAACTCCAATAACGATACCGCGTTGCTGGTGTCCGGCTCGGCCAGCCTGACCGCTTCGTTCATCGAGACTGTGGGCGGCTATGCC
>DATJKV010000455.1:0-2248 GCA_035491155.1 Magnetospirillum sp.
ATGCGCCGTAGTTATATGGGACGACCAACCCGTGGTCAAACTCTTGGGGTAAGTGCGTGCCAGACCAAGAAAATGTATCAGACGGTCAGGACGATCTTGCCGATATGGGTATTGGCTTCCATCAGCCGATGGGCCTCGGCCGCCTGTGCCAGCGGGAAGGTGGCATGCACCACCGGGCGAATCTTGCCGCTGCCGATCAGCGGCCAGACGATCTCGCGCAAGCTCGCCGCCATGCGGGCCTTGGAATCGTCCGATTGCGGGCGCAAGGTCGAGCCCGTCAGCGTCAGGCGCTTCAGCATCACCGGCATGAAGTTCACCTCGGCCACCGAACCCTTCAGGAAGGCGATGGAGACCAGGCGGCCATCGGGGGCCAGGGCCTTGACGTTGCGCGGGATGTACTCGCCGCCCACCATGTCCAGGATGACGTCCACGCCCTTCTTGGTCTCGGCCTTGACCACTTCGACGAAATCCTCGGCGCTGTAGTCGATGGCGCGGTCGGCGCCCAGGTCGCGGCAAGCCTGGGCTTTGGCCGGGCTGCCGGCGGTGGCGAACACGCGCGCGCCCAGCGCCTTGGCCAATTGGATGGCGGTGGTGCCGATGCCGCCGGCGCCACCGTGCACCAGCAGCGTTTCGCCCGCCTTGAGGGTGCCGCGCTCGAATACGTTGTGCCAGACGGTGAAGAAGGTCTCGGGCAGGCTGGCCGCCTGCACCATGTCGAAGCCGGTCGGGACGGGCAGGCAGTGGCGTGCGTCCACCGCCACGTATTCGGCATAACCGCCGCCGGCCACCAGGGCGCAGACCTGTTCGCCCACCGCCGGGGCGGTGACGCCTTCACCCAATGCGGCGACGGTGCCGGCCACTTCCAGGCCGGGCAAGTCCGACGCGCCGGGCGGCGCCGGATAGGCGCCCGCGCGCTGCAACACGTCGGGGCGGTTGATGCCGGCGGCGGCCACCTTGACCACCACCTGGCCCTTGGCCGGGGTGGGGCAGGGGCGGGTCACGGCCTTCAGGACCTCGGGCCCACCCGGTTGGCTGATCTCAACGCAGGTCATGCATTCCGGCAGCATTATCCCATATCCCTCGTCACCTGTCCGTTGCGCGGCCAATCTGGTACGTTCGGGCAGGGATGGCAAGAGCGGAGGAAGGCCATGGATTGGGATGAATTGGAGCCCAAGCAGAAGAAACCGGCTCCCAGGAACCTGGAGACCATGGGTGTAGCCGAGCTAAACGCCTATATCGCAGAATTGGAGGCCGAGATCACCCGCGCCCGCGCCGCCATCGCCGCCAAGCAATCGGCCCGTGCCGGGGCGGAGAGCTTCTTCAAGAAATAAGGAGGTCGTCATGCTGAAGGGCAAGACCGCCGTGGTTACCGGTTCGACCAGCGGCATCGGGCTGGGCATCGCCCGCGCTTTCGCCGCGCAAGGCGCCGACGTTGTTCTCAACGGCTTCGGCGAGGCCGGCGCCATCGAGGCGCTGCGGCTGGGGATCGAATCCGAGTTCGGCGTCACCGCGGTGTACGACAATGCGGACCTCAGCATTCCCGACGCCTGCGTGGCGCTGGTGCGCAACGCCGAAATGGCGCTCGGCAAGGTGGACATCCTGGTCAACAACGCCGGCATCCAGCATGTCTCGCCCGTCGAGCTGTTCCCGCCCGAGCGCTGGGACGCGGTCATCGCCGTCAACCTGTCGTCGGCCTTCCATACCATCCGTACGGCGCTGCCCGGCATGAAGGCGCGCGGTTGGGGCCGCCTCATCAACGTGGCTTCTGCGCATGGTCTGGTGGCGTCCGCCAACAAATCGGCCTATGTGGCCTCGAAGCACGGATTGCTGGGGCTGACCAAGAGCGTGGCGCTTGAAAACGCCCAGACATCGGTGACTTGCAATGCCATCTGCCCCGGCTGGGTACTGACCCCCCTGGTGCAAAAGCAGATCGAAGCCCGCGCCGCTACCGAGGGGATCGGCTTCGATCAGGCCCGCATCGAACTGCTGAGCGAGAAGCAGCCTTCGCAACGCTTCACCACGCCCGAGCAAATCGGCGATCTGGCGGTGTTCCTGTGCTCGCCCGCCGCCGACAACATGACCGGAACCAACATCAACATAGACGGAGGCTGGACCGCCCAATGACCTCGCGCGCGCCTATTGTCAGGAACGAGTTTCGCTTCACCTGCCCGATCCAGACGCGGTGGTCGGACAATGACATGTTCGGCCACGTCAACAACGTGGAGTACTACCGGTTTTTCGAGATCGC
>DATJKV010000456.1:0-3073 GCA_035491155.1 Magnetospirillum sp.
TGGGTGAAAGCGGCGACGCGCTGAAGGGGCGGCCCTTCGTCGAGCTGATCGCCGAAACCGATCGCGGCCTTGCCGCCGAGATGTTGGAGGCCGCCCGCTCGCAGGGACGCATCGACGACGTGGTGGTGCGCCTGAACGGCACCGGCTTGCGCCGGCCCAACGTGGCCATGGCCGGCTACCGCGTGCCCGATTTCGACAATCATTTCTTCCTCGCCCTCAAGATGGAGCCGGCGCTGCAATCCGAGCGCCTGTCCGAGGCCGATATCCGCCGCGACGAGGATTCCGGTCTGCTGGACGAAGGCTCGTATTCGGCGCTGGCGGCCGAGCGGGCGCAGGCGTTCAAGCGTGCCGGCGGCCGTCCGCAGATCACCATGGTCAAGGTCGACAGCCTGGAAGAAATGACCAAGGTGCTGGGCGCCAGCGACCGCAAGAAGATCATGGGCGCGGTGGGCGACATCCTGGCGCAGCATTCCCTGGGCGGCGGTACCGCCGGCCGGGTGGGCGAGGATTCGTTCAGCTATCTGCATCGCGACGATATCGACCCGGACGAGATCAACAACATGATCTCGGAAGCGGCCAAGAAGCTGTTCAATGCTGAGGTCAAGCCGCACGGCCAGACCCTCGACGCCGATGGCGCGGGGTTGGCCGAGCACCAGGTGGCCAAGGCCATCGCCCATACCATCCGCACCTTCTCGGAACAGGGCGACCACGCGCTCGACAAGAAGAAGTCCATCGCTCAGGTGCTCAAGGGCCTGGTGTCCGACACCATCGACAACGTGGCCTACATTCGCCGCGTGGTGGCCGGCCGCGACTTCGACATGGCATTCCAGCCCATCTGCGACCTGCGGCTGGAGCGCGTTCACCATTTCGAGGCGCTGACCCGTTACCGTGACGCCAAGGCGGGCACCTCGCCCTACCACCTGTTCTGCCTGGCCGAGGAAGTGGGCATCGTCCACGAATTGGACCTGGCGGTGGTGGACACCACCATCCAGACCATGAACTCGCTGGTGCGCGAGCGTGGCCTGATGCCGCCGGTGGCCATCAACCTGTCGGGCCTGTCGCTGTCCAACCCGGTGTTCGTCGAGGAGCTGGGCAAGTTGCTGAAACGCTCGGGTATGCCGCCGCGCAAGCTGATGTTCGAGCTGACAGAATCGGTGAAGGTGGAGAAACTGGCCGAGCTGAACGCCGTCATCCAGGACTTTCGCCGCAAGGGCTATCGCTTCTGTCTCGATGATTTCGGCTCAGGCGCGGCCAGCTTCGACTACCTCAACGCCCTGGACGTGGACATCGTCAAGTTCGACGGCCCTGTCATCAAGCGTGCTAGCTCCAGCCAGAAGGGCAGCGACCTGTTGTCCTCCATGGCCAAGATGTGCGCCTCCATGGGTGTGCGCACCGCCGCCGAGATGGTCGAGGACAAGCGCATGGCCGGCCGCGTCTACCAGTGCAGCGTGGATTACGGCCAGGGCTTCTATTTCGGCCGTCCGGATTTCAATCCCTTCATCTTCGCCGATCGCTTCACGGGCGGGCTGTAGGCGCCATGGTCCGCCGCCTGCCGCCGCTGCGGAGCTTGCGCGCTTTCGAGGCGGCGGCCCGGCACCTGTCGTTCGCCCGCGCCGCTGACGAGCTGCACGTCACCCCGGCGGCCATCAGCCAGCAGGTCAAGATCCTCGAACAATTCCTGGGTGTCGCCCTGTTCCGGCGCGGTGCCCAGCTCAGCCTTACCGAGGCGGCGGCCAATGCCCTGCCGCTGGTGTCCGATTCCTTCGACCTGATGGAGCGGGCGGTGGAGCGGCTGCGCCAGGGGCGCGACGGCGGGCCGCTGGTGGTGTCTGCCTCGCCCTCGTTTGCCGCCCGCTGGCTGATTCCCCGCATGGCCCGCTTCCAAGAGCGCCATCCCGACATCGACCTGCGCCTGTCCGCCTCGATCCGGCTGGTGGATTTCGATACCGAGGACGTGGACGTGGCCATCCGCTATGGCGGCGGTCGGTATCCCGGCCTGCACGTGGAGCGCCTGAAGGCCGAGGAGGTGGTGCCGGTGGCCAATCCCCACCTGGCGAAGCGTCTGAAGCAGCCTGCCGACCTGCTGGAGGTGGGCCTGTTGCACAATGCCTCGCTGGACTGGGACACCACCTTCCCCACCTGGCCGGGCTGGCTGGCCAATGCCGGCGTAATGGTGCCGCCCGAGGTGCAGGCCCGCCGCTTCGACGATTTCAACCTGGTGCTCCAGGCGGTGCTGGCCGGTCTGGGCGTGGCGCTGATGTGGCGCACCCTGGTGACCGACGAATTGGCCGATGGCCGCCTGGTCGCCCTGTTCCCGGCCCAGCCCCTGGTCAACGCCTACCACCTGGTCTGCCCGCCCAAGTACTTGGACAACCCCAAGGTCGCCGCTTTCCGCGCCTGGGTGCGGGAAGAGGTGGAGGCGGGGTAGCGGGCGTTATCCCGCCGGCAGGCGGACGTGGAAGGTGGCACCGTTGCCGCGCACGGACTCGACCCAGATGCGGCCGCCGTGCATCTCGGCCACCTTGCGGCAGATGGCCAGGCCGATTCCGGTGCCTTCGTAGTGGCTGGGGTCCAGCCGTTCGAACATGCGGAAGATGCGGTCGTGGAATTGCGGCTCGATTCCGATGCCGTGGTCGCGCACCACGATCTCGACCCAATCCCCGGCCGTCTGGGCGGAAATCTCAATGCGCGGGGGCTCGTCTCCGGCGGTGAATTTCAGCGCGTTGCTGAGCAGGTTATGGAACAGCCGCGCCAGCGCCTCGCGGCTGCCGCGCACGCGGGGCAGGGCCGAGCAGGAAATGCGGGCCTGCGTCTCCTTGATGCGCGCTTCCAGGGTTTCCAGAACCTCGTCCACCAGCGGGCCCAGGGTCACCGGCTCGGGGGCCATCTCGCTGTAGTCCAGCCGGGCGTAGGACAGCAGATCGTTGATCTGGCGGCGCATGCGCTCGGCGTTGTCGACGATGAAACCGATGAATTCGTCCGCCTCGGCGCCCATCTGGGCGCCATAGCGCCGCTGCAGCAGCTGGGCGAAGCCGACGATGCTGCGGACCGGTTCCTGCAATTCGTGCGAGGC
>DATJKV010000457.1:0-5439 GCA_035491155.1 Magnetospirillum sp.
TGGCCCGTAGGCAGGGCTAGGATGGGAATGTTGTACTTCTTCGACCAGTTATCAAAGGCCTGCTTTTGCTCTTCATAGGTGACGAAGCCATAATCGTCGAGCAGGATCGTCGCCCCAGGCACCAATTTGTCCCAGAAATAATCTGCACAGGCGATTTCTGGCGCAGCGTTATTCATGTCAATAGACAGATAGGAAATTTTGTCAATTTTCACGGTATCAAGTGTCGATGGTACGCTCCCGCGCACGATAGTATGATTATTGAATTCAGAAAAATTCTCGACTACATCTTCGTAGATGTCATTCTGATAGTGATGGCGAAGATGCGCGGTGTTGCCTTTCAAAATTTCCACATCGGACAATTGGGTCTCGTCAATGCCGCGGAAGGTATCAAATAAATAAAAATGGCGGCCGAAATTATTCCAATCCAAGTGCTGCATGATGGCCGAGCTTAGCAATCCACGCCACACGCCACACTCGACGAAGTCGCCCTCTAAGTGACGGGCATGGTTGGCGCACCATAGGGCGACGTGAACGCGCCAATAGTAATTCTGCTCGACTCCGGCGGCCTTCAATGCACGGCTATAGGCGGCCACAAAGGTGGGGTCTCGCATGAAATCATGATTGTGAATGATGCGTGGATCGGTGCGCAGGCCGTCGTAATTATAGATCGGCGTATAAAACGTGCCTTCGGTACGGGTTTGCGCCTCGGCCTGGATGGCTTTCGCTACCGTACCGTCCTGCAGCGCCTGAATGTGGCGTTTCAGGTCGGCAATTTCTGCCGCTTGGCGGCGCAGCAGGAGGGATTCCCGCAGCAGAGTGTTCAGCGTTGCCTGGGGCACAGTGGTGGTCGGTTCGTCGCCTCGTACGATGACCCCATATTCGCGCCCGTCATCGGCACGCAACGGGAGCCCATCGGCGGGCGAGGACTTGGGCCCCGCTCTCTCCGGTGCAGCATTTCCCAGCATCTTTTCCAGTGTTTCGGTGCGCACCACCGCGTAGCCAAAGCTACCGACAACTCGTTGGAATTGTTTCTTCCATTCCATCTTATTTACCCGCCTCCATGCCAAGTTCAGCCGAGTTATTGGGCAAAACTCCGTATGCTGCCAGTTGGTACCAATAATAGCATTTTCGCCCGAAGGGTAGCCGTTTTTGATTATGTCTGACGCGAGGAGCGGTGCATGCGGCGGCTCTGCTTCAACAGAATAGCTCAGCAAGTTCGCCGAGTTGTCCCTGAAATGGCGGTTCTGCAGGATCTGTAGCTCGTCCGACGAATCCCTTTTATCCTCTAGAGCCTGGAGATCCGCTCGAACTCGGCCGCCGCTTGGTCCCAATGCCAGGCGCGCTGCAAGGCCAAGCCGTCCTTGTGCATTCTCAGCCACAAGTCATCGTCAGACAGCACGGTAATGGCTTTCTCGCCAAAGGCCTCCTGGCCCTTGACAGCCCAGCCGGTCTGGCCCTCGACCACCCGCTCCTTCATGCAGGCGATGTCTTCCAGCACGGTGGGCAGGCCCATGGCCTGGGCCTCGGCCACCGCCGAGCAGAAGGTCTCGCCGATGTCGCCGCGATAGAGCAGGGCGCGGGCCGAGGCCAGTTCGTCCACCAGCTGCGCCTTGGGCACCGGGCCGCGCAGCAGGACCCCCTTGTCGGCCAGGGTGGCGGCGCGTTCCAGTACCGGTCCCATCTTGCCCGCCTTCGCCTGCCCGGCGGCGCCGTAGGTGGCGGTGCCGGCGAAGACGTGCAGCTCGGCCTTGGGGACGGCGGGGTGGATGCGGCTTTCCCACACGTCCAGCAGCCAATCCAGCGAGCGCATGGGGTTGGAGGTGAACACCGCCTTGGGCGGCGGGGCCTCGGTGCGTTCGACGGCGTGGCAGAACAGGTCGGTGATGCCGTAGGGCACGATCTCGCGGCCGCCGGCGAAGGCCCAGGACGGGTAGGTCGAGGCGTGGCTGGCGCCGGAGAAGACGATCACCGGGCGGCGCCACGCCAGCTTCCACTGATAGCGCCACTTGAGCAGGTAGCCGGCCGGGTTGTGGATCCAGAAGATGACCTTTCGGGCGCCCCGGCAGGCCTTCAGCAGCTTGTCGCCGCGATTGGGGATATAGAGGTCGGCGGTGGTGGGGATGCCACGCGACAGCGGCCGCCAGGTCACGCCCCGGTGGACCACCTCGGTCTCGCATTTGTTGCACACCAGCACGTCGTGGCCGCGGGCGGCCAGGGCGTTGGCCATTTCGATGAAGCTGGTCTCGGCACCGCCCAGCGGCCGTTCCTCCAGGGTGCGGCCATCGAAGACGATGCCGTCATCGGCCATTACGATACGAGCCATGAACTTCTCCTAATTGCCCCTCAGGCGCCGGGCGGAGCGCATCCGCGCCCCTTGGCTCACGCTCGCATCAGCTCGCGGGCCCTCAATGGGCCAGTCGCTGCGCTCCGTCAATCCCTCTCGTACTTGGCCTTGAAGTGCGACAGCAGCGGATAGAGGCCGGCACAGATGGCGATGATGAAGCCGTAGCCGCCTTCCTTGTAGCCGCCGCGCCGGACGTAGCACTTGAAGAAGCGGCTAACCAGGCGGCGCACGTTAGAGGCGGTGGAGCCCCAGGTCTGGCCCTTGTCGCGCAGGTCGCGCGCCTTGGCGGTGGAATAGGAATCCAGCCGGCGAATCATGTCGGAGATATTGCGATCGACGTAATGGTTTAGGCGCTCGGTCAGCATCGGCCCCTTGCGTCCGGCCCATTTCAGGCTGGGGTGCACGCGGTCGCGGCCCCATACCTTGGCGCCCTTCTTGAACAGGCCAGGATAGGCGGCCTTGCCATAGCTGGCGCCCCAGCCGTGGCGTACCAGCCGGTCGCCGATGTAATTGTCCACCAGGATTTCGTGCCAGTCGTAGCTGGTGGTATCGATGACTTGGCGGATTTCGGCGGCCAGGGCCGGCGGCACGTGCTCGTCGGCGTCCACCTCCAGCACCCAGTCGCCGGAACAGGCCTGAATGCCGGTATTGCGGCGGTCGCCCTCGATGTCCCAGCTTCCCTCCACGATTTTGGCGCCAAATCGGCGGGCTATGTCGGGGGTGGCATCGGTGCACTTGTCGCACACCACCACGAGCTCGTCGGCGAAGGCCAGCTTTTCCAGGCAGGCGGCAAGCCGCTCCTGCTCGTTGTGGGCAACCACCAGGGCGGAGAGTTTCATCGGCGCACCTTGAGAATGGGACGGTTCTTGGCACGCTCGATGGCGACGCGGTAGGTCTCCAGCGTTTCAGCCATGCGGTGGTCGAAGCGCATGCGCTGCTCGGCCAGCTGGCGGGCGCCTTGCGCTACCCGGGCGGCTTCGTCGGGATGCTGCACCACGCGGGCGATGGCGTCGGCTAAGATTTCTGGCTGGGCCGGCGGGACCAACCAGCCGGTCTCGCCGTCATGGACGATCTCGGGCACCCCGCCCACCGCGCTGGCGACGACGGGGCGGCCGGTGGCGAAGGCCTGGACCGCGACACGCGGCTGCGCCTCGGTGAGGCTGGGTATGACCACGATGTCACCGGTCTGCATCAGCTCGGAGACGTCGTCGCGATAGCCGAGGAAATGCACGGTGACGCCCTCCTCGGCGGCCATGCGCTTGAGGCCGGCTTCGTATTCGGCGCTCTCGGCGGTGGCCGAGCCGGCCAGCACGGCGGTAATGGCGATACCCCGGCGCTTGAGCAGGCCCAGTGCGCGGATCAGATGGTCCTGGCCCTTGTCCGGGCGCAGCATGCCGACGCAGACCAGCACGAACTCGTCCGCTTTCAGGCCGATCTCGCCGCGCAGTCGGGCGCGGGTGGCCACCGGGTCGGGCAGGTCGAAGAAGCGTTCGTCCGCCCAGCCGCCGATGGAACACGAGCGGTCGGCGTCGATAATGCCGTCGCGCACCAGGTCCTGGCGGGTGCATTCCGCCACGGTGATGACATGGTCGGACAGCCGCCATTGCAGCCGGCGGGTGAAGGACGGCTTGAGGTACTGGTTGACGTGGCGTGAGCGCACCTGGGCGCAGAGATCCAGGCAATAGAGGCCGGCCTTGGCGTCGCGGGTGACGTGGGCGTCCATCACCTCGATGCCCTTGTCCTTGATCAGGCGACGCAAGCCGGGAACCGCGCGCATGGGCGGGTCGAAGCACATGGGGACCACCGGTAGGCCCATGGCCTGGGCGCGGGCGTAGGGTTCGCCGTCGGGCGGTGCCGCCAGCCAGACGTCATGGCCGTGGGCCATCAGCCAGCGCACCTGCTCCAGCGTGCGGTGTTCCATGCCGCCCCAATTGCGTCCGGGAATGGTGTGAAGAATGCGCATGGGGCTAGACCAGGGCGATGCGGGTCCACCACGGCTGGGCCGCGAGCGGAACGATGGGGACGGAACGCAGACCCGCGCCGGCCAACCCTTCGGCCAGCTGGCGGGCCAGCTCGATGGTGACGCCGGCCTTGAACTGGGCTCCAGGGCGGTCGTTGATGGGCTGGTCATGCATCAGCACGATGGAGCCGGGCAGGCGCGGGTCGGCCAGCAGGCGGTCCACCTCCTTGCGGCACTCGGGGGCGATGTCGGCTTCCGAGGTGCAGCGGGGCGAGATCAAATGGTCCTCGGTGGACAGCAGCCAGTGGGCGAATTGGCCGCCGGGGCTCCAGCGCTTCAACGCCCGGTGCACCCGCGCGTTGCGGTAGCCGCCGTTCTTGGGCAGGCGGATGATGTAGGGAAGGGGCTTGGGGCGGAAGCCGGACAGCAGCGTCTCGCACCTCTCCATGTCGCCCACCAGCCGCTCGGTGGGCTCCTTGTCCAGCCGGATGTGCTCCCAGGCATGGGCGTAGACGGCATGGCCGCGCGCGAGAATTTCCTCCACCAGCGCAGGGCTCGCCTCGACGCGGAACCCGGACAGAAAGAAGGTGGCCTTGTGGCCGAAGCGTTCGAAGGCGTCGAGCATGGCCGGAGTAGCTTCCGGCGTCGGGCCGTCGTCCACGGTCAGCGCCACCTGGCCGGCCGAGCCGGTCGGCAGACGGCGCAGCACCGGCATCCAGGCGCCCAGCGACCAGGTGATCCTCATTGTTTGCGGTCCTCGTCCTTGGTCTCGCCGGGCTGGCAGGCGACGCGGGCACCCCAGCCGGCCGCGGCGATTTCCAGCGCGTTGAGCATCTCCACCGCCTGTGTCTCGCGCGAGTGCTTGGGCGCCGAATTGTGGCTGGTCTCGCTCAGCCGGGCCAGCAACTCGGGCTCGTCGCGTAGGCGTAGCACTGTTTCGGCCAACGCGTCGGGCCGTCCGGCCGGCACCCACAGGCCGGCACCGTCTTCTTCGACGATCTCCTGTGCCTCGCCGCGCGGCGATACCAGCACCAGCGGTTTACCCATGCCCATGGCTTCAAAGATCTTGGACGGGATGACTTCGGCGAAGACCGGCGAGTCCTTCAGGTGGACCAGGGCCACATCGCACAGGCTC
>DATJKV010000458.1:0-3866 GCA_035491155.1 Magnetospirillum sp.
TGGAACAGGACGGCCAGGTCATCGAGCTTCCCGCCCAGGCCGTGCCGGTGGGCGCCATCGTGGTGGTGCGTCCCGGTGAACGCCTGCCAGTGGACGGTGTGGTGGTGGAGGGTGTCAGCCAGGTTGACGAATCCCTCATCACCGGCGAAAGCCTGCCGGTGGCCAAGGAGCCGGGCGCCGAGGGTGTCGCCGGTTCGGTCAACGGCGACGGCCTGCTGCGCCTCAAAGCCATCCGCGTAGGCGCCGAAAGCACCATCAACCGCATCATCCGCATGGTGCAGGGCGCCCAGGCATCCAAGGCGCCGGTGCAGCGGCTGGTGGACCGCATCTCGGCGGTGTTCGTGCCGGTGGTGGTCGCCATCGCCGCCCTGGCCCTGCTGGGCTGGGGCCTGGTCGGGGGCGATTGGGGGCATGCGGCGGTGGCCGCCATCTCGGTGCTGGTGATCGCCTGTCCGTGTGCCTTGGGCCTCGCCACCCCCACCGCCATCATGGTGGGGACCGGCGTCGCCGCCCGCCACGGCATCCTGATCAAGGACGCCGAGGCGCTGGAACGTGCCCATGGCGCCGGTGTGGTGGTGCTGGACAAGACCGGCACCCTGACCGAGGGCCGTCCGGCGGTGGTGGCGCAGCGGGGCGATCCCGAGTTGTTGCGGCTGGTGGCCTCGGCCCAGCAGGGCAGCGAACACCCGCTTGCGCGTGCCGTACTGGCCGCCGCCGAAGGGCTAGCGCTGTCGCCGGTGGCCGAGTTCCGCAGCCTGCCGGGACGCGGCCTGTCAGCTATGGTTGACAATCGGCTTCTGTTGGTGGGGTCAACCCGGCTTATGACGGAAAACGGCATCGATATCAGCGCCTTGCAGACTGATGCTGAAGCGGAGGAGGGGCGCGGGCGCACCGTCATGTGGGCGGCCGAAGGTGGCCGCGTGCTGGGTTTCATCGCCGTCGCCGATCCGGTCAAGCCGGGGGCGGCGACGGCCGTGGCGGGGCTCAAGCGGCTGGGTATCGAGACAATCATGCTGACCGGCGACAACCTCCGCGCTGCCGCCGCCGTGGCCCAGGCGGTCGGTGTGGACCGTGTGCTGGCCGAGGTGTTGCCCGAGGACAAGGAGGCCGAGGTCGCCAAGCTGAAGGCGGCCGGTCGGGTGGTCGCCATGGTGGGCGACGGCATCAATGACGCGCCGGCCCTCGCCGCCGCCCATATCGGCATCGCCATGGGCACCGGCACCGACGTGGCCATGCAGGCGGCCGGCATCACCCTGGTGAAGGGCGACCCGGCCCTGCTGCCGCCGGCACTGTCCATCTCGCGCGCCACCTACGCCAAGATCCGCCAGAACCTGTTCTGGGCCTTCGTCTACAATTGCGTCGCGCTGCCGGCGGCGGCCTTGGGCCTGCTGAACCCGGTCATCGCCGGGGCGGCCATGGCGTTCTCCAGCGTCTCGGTGGTGTCCAATTCCCTGCTGCTGAAGACCTGGAGGCCGAAATGAATATCGGGCAGGCGGCCAGGCGCTCGGGCGTGCCGGCCAAGACCATCCGCTATTACGAGGATATCGGCCTGATCCCGCCGGCCGGCCGCACCCCCGCAGGCTATCGCGCCTATACCGAGGCCGAGGTGGAGACGCTGAAGTTCATTCAGCACGCCCGCTCGCTGGGCTTCTCGGTCAAGGATGTGGGCGAGCTTCTGGCCCTGTGGCGCGATCGCGACCGCGCCAGCGCCGACGTGCGCCGTATTGCCCAGGGCCACGTGGCCGAGGTGGAACGCAAGATCGCCGAACTGGAGGCCATTCGCCGCACCCTGCTGTCGCTGATCGAATGCTGCCACGGCGACGGCCGGCCGGACTGCCCCATCCTCGACAGTCTGGCCAAGGAATGCTGTAGGCCGGCATAAGTGTCAGGTGAATTCCCGACCACCACTCTTAAGGAGGACGGGAATTTACGACCAACGATACGACTGGAGGAATTGTCTGCCTTCGCTTCCGCGGAATACCATCCAGGTGTTCTCGTTCGGGGAGGTGACAATGATCTGGACTGATGCGCTCAAGGTCGGTGATTTCGGCATCGATTCTTGTCACCGCGAAATGTTTGCCTGCCTCGAAAAAATCTACAACGGCATCATCGAGAAGGAGCACAAGCTGTCGGAAACGCTGATGCGGTCCTTCAGCGACCTGACCGCTATCCATGCCGGGCTCGAGCACAACTTGTTCGGCTGCTCGCATTCTCCTTCCCATGAACTGCTCGACGACCGCCTGTCCCGCATCGACCCGCAGGAATTCATCGGCCGTCGCACGCCTTTCCTGCTGGAGACGGTGCACAATATTCAGCGGGCGCTGCTGACCGACGTGTTTCACGACAAGATGGCGATGAACCCTCGCTCGATGCGCAAGGCCGCGCCCAAGTCCTCGGGGCCGGGGGGCGCGCCCATCTGGCAGTTTCCCTGCAACGGCGGCGATCCGCATTCCCACCTGACCGGCTGAGGTTTGCCCGGCCCCTTGCTCCTGCCGCCCGCGCGCCGCTATAACCCCAGTTCCATTCTTGGGGAGAACACACAAGGTGTCGCGGCGCGAGATACGGCGCATGTTGATGGAGCCCAAGCAGCGGCTGTTGGATCGGCCGTGGGTGGTGCCCGCCCTGATGGCCGCCGTTCTGGTCGCAGGTGTTGGTATCGGCATCGGTGTGGGCATAAGCGTCCTTCCCGGCAAGTCCGAGACCAGCGCGCGCAAGGCGTGGGAACAGGCCGAGATGCAGGTGGATCGGCCGCCTCGCCGTGAGGACGGGGCCGAGCTTCCCCCGGCCGAGCTGCCGCCCGTGGTGCCGTTGCCGCGCCCGCGTCCCGGCGGCGCCAGCGACGACGGCATGGATTACGATTCGGTCGAGGAGGCGGGCACCAGCCCTGGCGCCACCTCCGAGCCGCCTCCGTTACCGCCGGTGCCCCTGATCATGCCGCAGCCGTCGGTGGCTCCGGTGCAGCCGGGCGCGCCCGCCTGGGTGCGCTATGCGGTGCCGGCGCCCAAGACCGCCGGCCGCCCCATGATCGCGGTGGTGATCGACGATCTGGGCGTGGACAAGAGGCGTTCGGAGAAGGTGCTGCCGCTGCGCGCGCCGTTGACCCTGGCCTTCATGACCTATGCCGAGGACCTGCCCAAGCTCACCCAGGCGGCCCGCCATCGTGGCCACGAACTGATGCTGCACGTACCCATGCAGCCCCAGGGCGAGAGTTGGGACCCGGGCCCCGACGTGCTGGAGGTCGGGGTGCAGCCCGAGGAGAACCGCCGCCGCCTGGATTGGGGGCTTGACCGCTTCGACGGCTTCGTCGGCATCAACAACCACATGGGCTCGCGCTACACCGGCGACCGCGTCGGCATGCGGGTGGTGATGGAGGAACTGAAGAAGCGCGGCCTGATGTTCCTGGACTCGGTGACCACCGAAAAGAGCGTGGCGCCGGAACTTGCCAAGAACTACGGCGTTCCCTTCGCCGCCCGCAACGTCTTCATCGACAACGAGCAAAGCGTGGCGGCGGTGATGGCGCAATTGCAGAAGGCCGAGGCCTACGCCCGCAAGCACGGCGCCGCCATCGCCATCGGCCATCCCCACGATTCCACCATCGAGGCCTTGCAGCAATGGCTGCCCGGCCTGGACGCCAAGGGATTCGTGCTGGTGCCGGTGACCGCCATCGTCAAGGCGCAGGGGAACGGCTGAGCCCTCCACGCGGTGGAGGGACCGTCTCGCCGTTCCCCGTCCTGCTTCCCATGTCCGCTGCAATTGGCAACGGGAAGGAGGGCTCCCATGAAAGCGGTCGTCTTCCACGACGTCGGCGACATCTGCCTTGAGGACGTGCCAGAGCCGCCCATCGAGCAGCCGGTCGACGCGGTGGT
>DATJKV010000459.1:0-1870 GCA_035491155.1 Magnetospirillum sp.
AGATGTCGTGGATGAAGGCGTTCAGCGCCTTGACCCGTTGGATGCAGCCGTCGTGCACCTGCGCCCATTCCCCCGCGGTGAGGATGCGGGGAATGGGGTCGAAGGGGATCAACCGCTCGGTGCCATCCTGGTCGCCATAGACGTTGAAGGTGATGCCGATGCGGCGAAACAGCTCGTCGGCCTGCTCGTGCTTGCGGGGAAGCAAATCGGGCGCCGCCGACAGCAGCCAGTTCTCATAGGCGCGGTAGGGCGTGCGCACTCCGCCGTCCTGCCCCTTCATTTCATCGAACGCCATGGCTTCCCTCGGTTCCGCGAACCCGTTTAGATGCGGTGCAACATGCGTGCCTGTCCAAAATGCGCGCAAACCGTGGGCCGCATGGCGGCGCTGCTCAAAATGAAGGCATAGTCGCGCCCCATTCCTGGGCAGCTTGCTAAACAGGCAAAGCGTGCGCACATGCCCTGAAAGGGAGGGACGGAGGCGGCCCATGTGGATCCCCCAAGCCTTGGAACCCGGCCCGGCGCGCGCCGCCGTCGCCAGTGCTCTGCATGCCGAGGAAGGCCGGGTGGTGGAAAACCTGATGGAGGCCGCCTGGCTGCCGCCCGAGCGGGCTGGCCGGATGCAGGCCGAGGCGCTGCGGCTGGTGGAGGGTGCGCGGCGGCGCAAATCGGCCGGTGATTTGGACGCCTATTTGCGGGAGTTCCGCCTCAGCACCCCAGAGGGTGTGGTGCTGATGTGCCTGGCCGAGGCGCTGTTGCGCATTCCCGATTCCGAGACCGCCGACCGCCTGATCCGCGACAAGGTGGGGGGGGCCGACTGGGCCAGCCATTTGGGGCAGTCGGATTCCCTGTTCGTCAACGCCTCCACCTGGGCGCTGATGCTGACCGGGCGGCTGATGCGGCCGGTGGGCCAGCCCATGGGGGTGTTCGCCCGCCTGCTGGCCCGGGCCGGCGAGCCGCTGGTGCGCGAGGCGTTGGTGCAGGCCTTGCGTATCATGGGGCGGCAATTCGTCATGGGCCGCACCATCGGCGAGGCGCTGCGCCGCGCCGCCGACCACCAGGACTACCGCCATTCCTTCGACATGCTGGGCGAGGCGGCGCGCACTGCCGAGGATGCCGGCCGCTATTTCGATGCCTACGCCCAGGCCATCGCCGCCATCGGTGCCGCGTCGGCCGGCAAGGGGCCGGTGGAGGGGCCGGGCATCTCGGTCAAGCTGTCGGCGTTGCACCCCCGTTACGAATTGGCCCAGCAACGCCGGGTGATGGCCGAACTGGCGCCCAGATTGGCGGAATTGTGCCGCCTTGCGCGACAGGTTGACATTGGGTTGACGGTGGATGCCGAGGAGGCGGACCGGCTGGAATTGTCGATGGATGTCATCGCCCAGGCGCTGCGCGATCCCGCCCTGGATGGCTGGGAGGGCTTCGGGCTGGCGGTGCAGGCCTATCAGAAGCGGGCACGGCCGCTGATCGGCTGGCTGGCCGAGTTGGCGCGCGGGAGCCGGCGCCGGCTGATGGTGCGGCTGGTCAAAGGCGCCTATTGGGACAGCGAGATCAAGCGGGCGCAGGAGAGGGGGCCGGCCACCTATCCGGTGTTCACCCGCAAGGCGGCCACCGACGTCTCCTACTTGGCCTGTGCCCGCGATCTTCTGGCGTCGCCGGATGCCTTTTACCCCGCCTTCGCCACCCACAACGCCCACAGCGTCGCCGCCATCGCCGAGCTGGCCGGCACCAACCGCGCCTGGGAATACCAGCGCCTGCATGGCATGGGCGAGGGGCTGTACGACCAACTGGTCTCCGAGCGGCCATGCCGGGTCTATGCCCCGGTGGGCAGCCATGAGGACCTGCTGCCCTATCTGGTCAGGCGGCTGCTGGA
>DATJKV010000460.1:0-2902 GCA_035491155.1 Magnetospirillum sp.
AGCCCTGCTTGTAGGGACGAGCCGACATCAAGGCGTCGAACACGTCCACAACAGCGAATGCGCGCGCAATCAATGGAATGTTTTCACCCGCCAAGGCGTCGGGATAGCCGCTGCCGTCGTAGCGTTCGTGGTGGTGGCGCACGACGGGAATGGCGTCATGGAATGCCGGTAGTTGGTCAAGCAGGCTCGTCCCTAACTGGCAATGGCACCGCATCACCCCTTTTTCCTCGGCCGATAACGGCCCTTCCTTCAGCAGGACGCGGTCGGGGATGCCGATTTTGCCGATGTCGTGGAGAAACGCCCCGGCGATCAGCGCTCGCATGCTCTGCTGGCTCAGCTCCATCGCCTCGCCCAGCGCACCGGCGTAGAGCGCGACCCGCAGGTTATGGCTGCCCGTGTCGTGGTCACGCATGGCGATGGCGCCGCCCAGCACCTGGGCGGTCTGGATGTTTTGTTCCAACAGCCGGCGTTCGTATTCTTCCCTGGTGGTGACGTCCATCCTTTCCTCCCGGCGCATCGACAGCCAGAAAGCCCCTATAAGCGAACCAACACCGAGGGCTTCGGCGCGATCATGAACACACCTCTTCGCGTCCCTCTACCGCGCGGCGCAGGCTGTCGCCGATCTGGTCGGCCAGCCGGCGGCTGCCTTCGGCGAGGGCATCGGCGGCGGCGGTGGCGTCCTTGCCGTCGAGGGGTTGGGTGCCAGCCCAACGGCAGATGTGGGCCGCGCCATCGGGCAGGGACCGTAATGTCCAGGAGCCCACGACCACGCCGGCTTGGCCGGGAATGGCGTCGAAACGTTCCAGGCGGACCGCTAGCCGATAGCGCGGCAGCGACGCGGCCGTGGCCGGCACCGGCGCTTGATAGGTGTCCGCCGCCCGTGCCGACCGCCACAGGCTGTCGGCCACCACCTGGCGCATGTCGTCGGCGACGGGGGCCAGCCAGCGGTCCGAATCCAAAACGGCTACGCGGCCGTTCCCCTCGCTCATCACCAGGTTGGGCCGCGCCACCCCGTCGGGCACGGCGACGGGCAATATCTCGACCAGCACTCGGGCGGCACCCGAAGCGTCCGAGCCGGCAGCTGCCGGGCGCGACAGCGCATGATAGCGCACCGGCGGTGAGCTCCCGCAAGCGCCCAGCATGGCTAGGCAGAGGATGGAGGGGATCATCCGGCGAAAGGCGGACGGCATCATGGCTTGGCTTCCTTCTTACCCGTCAGCAACGCTTCGGGGTTGCGTTCCAGACTGTCAGTCAGGGCTTTGATGGATCGGGCGGCCTCCGACATGCCGCGCAGGGCCTGTCGGGTTTCCTGCTGCAACGGCGCATCCCCGGCCATGCTGCCTTCGATCGTGCTCAGCGTCCGGCTGAGGTCGCGGACCGCCTTGCTGATTTCGGGCAAAGCTTCGCGGTCAGTCCGCTCGGCGAGGGCGTCCAGCCGCTTCAAGGTGGTTTCCAGGCCGCTCATCACCCGGTGCGCATCCTGGCCCAGGGTGTCGAATGGGATCTGGTCCAGCTTGCGCAGGATGCCCTGCACCTGTTGCTGCAATTCCTGCAGGTCGCTCGGGACAGTCGGCAACTCAGGCGGCTCGCTGCGCGGGTCGAAACGGGCGGGCGCGGCACGGGGGAAGAAGTCCAGCGCCACGTAGAGCTGGCCGGTGAGCAGGTTGCCCGACCGCAACTGGGCACGCAGGCCGCGCCGGATCAGGTCGCCCAGCATGTTCAGGCGCTCTTGCTGGGTGGCGTTCTTCGAGAAGGTTCCGTTGGCCTGGCCCAGGCGCTGGGGATAGATGTCCACCATGACCGGCGAGACGAACTCGCCGCTGGCGGCGTCGTATTGAACGTCCAGCGACCGCACCCGACCAATCTCGACGCCGCGGAAATCCACGGGCGCACCGATGGACAAGCCGCGGATGCTCTGACGGAAGCGCAGGACCAGGGTCTGCGGCTCGCCGTCCGGCGCCTTCAGCGCCTCCATGCGGTCGGTTGCCAGGTTAAAATGACTTCCCTCGTCGGCGAGCTTTGCGCCGGCGGCGGCCGGCGTCTCGAAGGCCACGCCGCCCATCAGGATGGTGGCAAGCGACTGGGTCTGCAGCTTCACGCCCGAGGCGTCCATGCGCAGATCGACGCCGCTGGCGTGCCAGAACCGGCTGTCCGCCGTGACAAAGTGGTCATACGGCGATTTGACGAAGATGCCGAGGGCGACGCGGTTGCCGTCGGGATCGAGCGCGAAGCGCTCGATGTGGCCGACCTGCACCCGCCGGAAGAAGACCGGTGAACCGACGTCGAGTGAGCCTATGTCGTCGGCGTGCAGGACGAAGCGGCGGCCCGGCAGGTCGGAGAGCACGACGGGCGGCTCCTCCTCGCCGACGAAGGCGGAAACGCGCTTGTCGCCGCGCCCGGCGTCAACCGCGATGAAGGCGCCCGACAGAAGGGTTCCCAGGCCGGAGATGCCCGACCCGGCAAGGCGCGGCCGCACCACCCAGAACCGGCTGCCCTCGACGGCGAAGGACACGGCGTCCTTGACCAGGTCGATAGTCGCCACCACCCCGGTGCGATCGGCGCTCAAGGCGACGCTCTTCACCTCGCCGATGTCCACGTTCTTGTATTTGATCTTGGTCTTGCCGGGCTCGATGCCTTCGGCCGTGGCAAACGAGACAGTGATGCTGGGGCCGCGCTGCGACAATTGCTGCACTACCAGCGCCAAGCCGATCAGGGCGGCGGCGATGGGGATGCCCCACACCAGGGACGGTCTGCCGCGCCGGGGATGAACGACGCGTGGCTCGGATGGGCGTAGAGACAGGTCACTGGGCATCGTCGGATCGTCCGTTGTTGTCCCACAGCAGTCGGGGATCGAAGCTGTTAGCGGCCAATATGCTGAGCACCACCACGGCGCCGAAAGCCG
>DATJKV010000461.1:0-2881 GCA_035491155.1 Magnetospirillum sp.
CGGAAGGGGCGGCGCTGCCCGGTCCCGCCACCGCCCGGTCCAAGCGCATGGCCGAAGCGGCGCGGGGCAAGCTCAGAGAATTGTGGGAGACCGTCGCCCGTGCAGCCTTCTGGGGCGGCAATCCCTTCGTTGCCGCCATCGGGCTGTCGGCGGGCTGGAACATTGACGACAGCCCCGCCGCCCGCTGGGCCGACATGGCGACCCAGGTCGCGCCGACCGATGTGGGTATCGGTAATTACCTCAACACCGTGCTGAGTTCAGTCTTCCCCGAACTCCCCGCCATTCTGGCCCTGCCGCAATCGGGTGTGCCCATGCTGATGGTGGCCGCCACCGACGTGGAGGAATGCCGCCGCCAATTATTCATCGACGGCGCGGTTTCGCCCGCGGCACTGAAGGCCTCGGCCTGCATTCCCAGCACCCTGCAATCCGTGACCATCGACGGCAGTACCTATTGGGACGGCGGCTACATGGGCAATCCGCCGCTGACGCCCTTGGTGGAATGCCTGCGCAAGGCCGAATGCGATGACCTGCTGCTGATCACGGTGAATCCGCTGCACCGCGAGGGCGTGCCGCGTGGTTCCCGCCAGATCATGGATCGTCTGGTCGAGATCAGCTTTTCCGCCGGCCTGGTCCACGAGATCAACGCCATCGAAACCATCAACCGCCTGATCGACGCCGACCAGCTGCGTCCGGATTCCGGCTATCGCCGCATCAACCTGCACCGCATCCACGCGGACGAGGAGATGGCCAAGCTGGGTGTCTATTCCAAGGATGCCCCCTCGTGGGATTTCCTCGACCATCTGCGCCTGCTGGGCCACGCCGCCTTCAAGCGCCTGTGGCCCGAGATCGGCGCGGCGCTCGGCAAGACCTCGTCGTGGGACACCAAACCCCTGTGCGACCGCATGCTGGCGCGCGAGGCGTTGCGGTAGAAGACCGGCCTTGACGCCCTGCATGCGATCGCTCACGCTCGCCCGCCATGGACGAGTGCGTGCGGATATTTTCAAATAATGAGCGTCTTGACTGGCTGCGGCTGATCCGCAGCGAGAACGTCGGGCCGCGCACCTTCATCCGGCTGCTGGAACGCTTCGGCACCGCCTCGGCGGCCCTGGCGGCTTTGCCGGAACTGGCGAAGCGGGGCGGCCGGGCCAAGCCCATCGTGATATGCCCCAAGGGCGTCGCCGAGGCCGAGCTGGAAGCCGCCGACCGCTTGGGCGCCATGGCGCTGGCCTCGTGTGAGGCCACCTATCCCCGCATGCTGGCCGCCATCGACGATGCGCCGCCCATCCTCTATGTCCGCGGCAATGCGGGATTGCTGGGCAAATCCATGGTCGCCATGGTGGGCGCCCGCAACGCCTCGGTGAACGGGCGCAACCTGGCGCGGCGCATCGCCGCCGATCTGGGCCGTGCCGGATTGGTGGTGGCGTCGGGCATGGCGCGCGGCATCGACACGGCAGCGCACGAGGGATCGCTTGCCTCGGGCACGGTGGCGGTGCTGGCCGGTGGTGTGGATGTCATCTATCCGCCCGAGAACGAGCGCCTGTACGAGCAGATCCTGTCCATGGGCTGCGCGGTGTCCGAGATGCCGCCGGGTATCCAACCCCAGGCCAGCCATTTCCCCCGCCGCAACCGCATCGTCTCGGGGCTGTCGCTTGGCGTGGTGGTGCTGGAGGCCAGCCTGAAGTCGGGTTCGCTCATCACCGCCCGCCTGGCCGCCGACCAAGGGCGCGAGGTGTTCGCCGTGCCGGGCCATCCGGCCGATCCACGCGCCGCCGGCCCCAATGACCTGATCCGCCACGGGGCGGTTCTCACCGAGCGGGCCGACGATATCCTCAATGTCGTCAACGACCTGCTGCGCCGCTCGCTGGCGGAAGGAAAACGGGCCGATTTCAGTGCCGCTCCGGCGGTCCAGCCCACCCCTGGCGAAGTGGACAAGGCCCGGTCGCTGGTGGTGGAAAGCCTCGGCCCATCGCCTGTGATGGTTGACTTGCTCATCCGCGAATGCCAATTGTCTGCTTCCGTGGTGTCCCTGGTCCTGCTCGAGTTGGAGCTGGCCGGCCGCCTGGAGCGCCATCCCGGCAATCAGGTGTCCCTGCTGGCGTCTCTCTAGGTCCGGACCTCCCACATCGGTTTTCCTCGCACCATCGGGTCCGGATGAAGGTCGTCGTCGTCGAGTCTCCCGCCAAGGCCAAGACTATCAACAAGTACCTGGGAAGCGATTTCCAGGTGATCGCCTCGTATGGCCACATCCGCGATCTGCCGGCCAAGGACGGCAGCGTCAAGCCCGACGAGGGCTTCGCCATGGACTGGGAAACCGACCCCAAGTCCGAGCGCCAGATCAAGGAAATCGCCAGCGCGGTCAAGAAGGCCGACAAACTGTTCCTCGCCACCGACCCGGATCGCGAGGGCGAGGCCATTTCCTGGCACGTGAAGAAGGTGCTGGAGGAACGCGGCGCGCTGAAGGGCAAGGACGTCAAGCGGGTCGTCTTCAACGAGATCACCAAGACCGCCGTCACCGACGCCATGCGCAATCCGCGCGAGATCCACCAGGATCTGGTGGACGCCTACATGGCCCGGCGCGCGCTGGATTATCTGGTGGGCTTCACGCTCTCGCCCGTGCTGTGGCGGAAGCTGCCGGGCGCCAAGTCGGCCGGCCGCGTCCAATCGGTGGCGCTGCGCCTGATCTGCGAGCGCGAGACCGAGATCGAGCGCTTCAAGTCCCAGGAATACTGGACCATCGCCGCCGACTTCCTGACCACCAAGGGCCAGATGCTGACCGCCGGCCTGACTCACCTGGGCGGGCAGAAGCTGGACAAGTTCGCGCTGCCCAACGAGGCCGAGGCCATGGCCGCCAAGGCCGCCATCGAGGCCAGCCGCTTCCATG
>DATJKV010000462.1:0-2404 GCA_035491155.1 Magnetospirillum sp.
CCGGCATGTGGTTGGTGCTGAATTTGAAGCTGCCGCGCGTCGAAACGAAATCGGCGCGGCGCAGCGCGTTGCGCACGGCGTCGGGATTGACCGTCTTGCCGTTGGTGGCCTTCAGCGCGCCGTCCAGCAGGAACACGGCATCATAGCCCTGGGCCACCCAAGTGCTGGCCGGGCGGCCATATTCGACTTCGAAATCGGTGACCATGCGCTTGTTGGCGGGGGTATCCACATCGGCGCTCCAGGTGCCGATGCTGGGCAGGTCCTGCACCTCGCCCATGGACGGCAGGAACTGGCGTTCCACCGTGGACCACAACGGATACAGCGGCACCTCGCCCTTCAGCGTGGACGAACCCCAGGCGCGGACGAACGCGGCCCCCATGCCACCGGTCAGCAGCGAGTAGATGGCATCCGGCTTGGCCTTGGCGATGGCCTCGATCTCGGGGGCGTAGGTAGTGGCCCCCGGCTTGGGGTTCAGCACCGCCACCACCTCGCCGGGGAAGGTGTGCTTGAACGCCGCCACCGCGTTGGCGGTCATGGCGCCGGCCGGCCCGACCACCACCACCCGGCGCGCCTTCTCGGCGGCCAGATACTGCCCCAGCGCCTCGTGAACGCCGTCGGGCGGAGCCTCGATGTTGAACAGCCAGGGCGAGCATTGCGGCCCACCCACTTCGGGCGGCACCTGGCCCAGCGTGAACAGGAATAGGCGGCGATCGTCCAACGCCGGCAACATGGCCGCCAGCGACGGGGCCGAGCCCGCCGCCAGCACCACGTCGAGGCGCTCGCGCTCCAGCAGGCGGTGGAGTTGCTGGCGGGCGACGTCGGGCGAGCCCTTGTCGTCGGTCACCACCACCCGCACCTCCTGATTGGAGAAGCGGCCGCCCAGTTGCTTGAGCGCCAGGTTGATGCCGTCCACCGTGTCCTGGCCGGCGATGGAACCGGGACCGGTCAGCGTCGCCACCACGCCGATGACCACCGACGGGTCCGAGGCCCCCGACCCGGTGGGCAGCGCCAGGGCCGGGGTTGATCCGGCCAGCAGCAACAGGGCGGTGGCGAGGCGGCGCAGCATGGCTATCCCTTCTTCTTGGCGCGGGCGAAGGCGTCGGCCAGGGCGCCGCCCGAGAAGGACTGCGCCTGCGGCTTGGCCGAAGCGGACTGGCCGGCGGACTTCTGCGGCGCGCGGCCGGCAGGAGCGGAACCGCCCCGATCCGCCCCATTCCGGTCGGACCTGGGCGCCGGCGCCTCGTCCATGCGCATGCTGAGGGCAATGCGCTTGCGCTTCAAGTCCACTTCCATGACCTTGACCTTCACCACGTCGCCCGGCTTGACCACCTCATGGGGGTCCTTGACGAAGCGGTTGGCCAGGGCCGAGACGTGGACCAAGCCGTCCTGATGGACACCGATGTCCACGAAGGCACCGAAATTGGTCACGTTGGTGACCACGCCTTCCAGCACCATGCCCGGCTTCAAATCCTCTATGGTCTCCACCCCCTCGGCGAAGGAGGCGGTCTTGAACTCGGGGCGCGGATCGCGGCCGGGCTTCTCCAGCTCCTTCAGGATGTCGCGCACGGTGAATTCGCCGAAGGTGTCGTCGACGAACTGCGAAGGCTTCAGCGAACGCAGGAACGCCACGTCGCCGACCATGCCCTTGACGTCGCGCCCGGTGGCCTTGGCGATACGCTCCACCACCGGATAGGCCTCGGGGTGGACCGCCGAAGCGTCCAGCGGATTGGCGCCGTTCATGACGCGCAGGAAGCCGGCGGCCTGCTCGAACGCCTTCGGGCCCAGGCGGTCCACCTGCTTCAGCGCCTCGCGGCTGGCGAAGACGCCGTTACGGTCGCGGAAGGCGACGATGTTGGCGGCCACTGCGGGACTCAGGCCGGCGACGCGGGACAGCAGCGGCGCCGAGGCGGTGTTGACCTCGACGCCGACGCCGTTCACGCAATCCTCGACCACCGCATCCAGGCTGCGGCCCAACTTGGTCTGGTTGACGTCATGCTGGTACTGGCCGACACCGATGGACTTGGGGTCGATCTTCACCAGCTCGGCCAACGGGTCCTGCAGGCGCCGCGCGATGGAGACGGCGCCGCGCAAGCTGACGTCCAGGTCCGGGAACTCCTTGGCCGCCAGTTCCGAGGCCGAGTAGACCGAGGCGCCGGCCTCGGACACCACCAGCTTCTGCAGGTTGAGCTCGGGGTGGCGCTTCATCAGCTCGACCACCAAGCGCTCGGTCTCACGGCTTGCGGTGCCGTTGCCGATGGCCACCAGTTCCAGCTTGTGCTTGCGGCACACAGAGGCCAACGCCATCAGCGAGCCCATCACGTCCTGCTTGGGCGGGAACGGATAAACGGTGGTGGTTTCCACCACCTTGCCGGTGCCGTCGATGGCCGCCACCTTCACGCCGGTG
>DATJKV010000463.1:0-8196 GCA_035491155.1 Magnetospirillum sp.
GTTGGACAAAGTCCGCCCGATCAGGAATTCCATGGACATGTAGTAAACGCGCTTCTGGTCGCGGTCGTAGTAGCGGTTAAGGGTCGGCATCCACCGCTCGGAGATGCGGTCGCGCACCGTGTAGGCGGCAGCTACGAACCAGTCGCGCGCGGTCGCGTTCACCGGGTCCTTGCCAACCGAGTACAGCAGATGGCTGGAAAGGCTGGTGCGGATGCTGTCGACATCGTCGTCAAGAAGCCCCTGCTTGGGGCAGCCGTCACGGCGCATTCTTTGTCCTTCCGCCAATGGAATACCGCTAAGGGAGTGTCCCGGAGCAGGCATTCAAGTCAAGGCGTTTCGTTCGCGAAAGGGAGGTATCGGGCATGTTGTAGTGGAATAACAACCTGCGAATTTGACATGTGCTGTGCGTAAGCGGGATGTCAGCGCAAGGTGCCATCAAAAACTGACCCCGTTCCCGCGAAATCTCCGTTTTTGCTTTCACCCTCCGCTTTCCAGCAGCGCGAGGGGAAATTGGGCGAAGAGCTCCGGCACCGGTAAAACCGGAGAACCGCGCCGGCTCACCGGTTTGATGGTACGCCCGCTGAACAAATCGCGGAAGGAGCTAACGGCGCCATGCGGCGCTTCCACATGCACGCCGCGCCACGCGGCCGCCAATGGCGGCATATCCAAGGATTCGGGCCACAGGCGCGCCGTCAATACCGGCACCGCCACCACCACCTGAACCTCCCCAAGGGCGCGGGCGAAGGCAACAACATGAATGGCGCGCGGACCACGCACCGCCAGCGGCCGATAAATCCCTTCGGTGAATAGATCGGGATGGCGCCGCCGCAGGTCCAGGGTGCGCCGAATCACCGACTGCTTAATCGCGCCATCCTTCCACCGCGCGGCCTCGATCGGCAGCGGGCCGTCCCCGAACGCGTCCAACAGCCCCCGGCGCAGCTCGTAATCCACCGGGCGGCGGTTGTCCGGATCGACCATGGACAGGTCCCACAATTCGCTGCCCTGGTAGATGTCGGGCACCCCCGGCACAGTGAGCTTCAGCAGGGTCTGGGCAAGACCATTCAACTGCCCCACCGGAACGACCCGCCGGCGCATACCCATCAGATCGTCAAGGAAGGGATTGCGCCGACTTGTCTCGGTGATGCGGCGGACAAACTCCACCACGGCCTGCTCGTAGGCTTCATCCGGGTGAGCCCATGAGGTCCGCCGCTTGGCCTCCTTCGCCGCCTTCACCGCCACGCCGGCCAGACGATCGATGAAGTCCGGAACATCATCGTCGGGCCACGCTCCCAGCAGGGTCTGATAGATCCTTATCTCGTCGTTGGGCTCGGGCGCCGGACCGCTGTCCAGCATTTTCCGGAACGGTTGATTGAGCTGGCTCCAGCGCTCCAGGTGTTGACGCCATTCCTCGGGCAATTCCGACAGCACATCGATGCGGACCCGCGTGTCCTCGCCCCGCTTGGTGTCGTGGGTGGCAGTGGCCAACAGGGTATGGGGATGCGCCCTGGCGCGGGCGCGGTTGGCCTGGTGAAAAGCCGTTACGGAGACACCGAAGCGAACCGGCTCGCCGCCCACCTCGTTCAGCGAGATCAACCGATTGTAGCGGTACAGCGCGGTATCCTCGAACCCCTTGGCCATGACCGGGCCGGTATATTGCTGCAGCCGCATGGCAAAGTTCACCACGGCCCGGGACGGGTACAGGCCTTCCTTGGCCAGCGAGGTGTCCAGCACCCCATGCACGAAATCGAACACCGTGGGGTCCAGGGGGCTGGCCCGGCGGGCCTTGGCCAATGCCCAGTCCAGGTAACGGCGGTCGATATCGGTGACCCGGCGCGAGGTGATGTAGGTGCGATAGACCGGCAGGAAGGCCACCACCTCCTTCAGCGCCCGCAGCAGCACCGACAAGGTGAAATCGCGCGAGCGCCAGTTGCCGGCGGCGATGCGGCCCAGACGGCCGGCCAGCACGCGCAACTCGGCGGCCATGTAGTCGTCGATGATACGGGTCTTGGCCTCCACCACCTCGGCGTCGAAATTCATGTCCTGGCCGATGAAGCGGGTGTAGGTCGAGGACAGCGCCGCCGACGCCTCGGGATTGACGAACAGACCATTGACCAAATTGGCGAAATCATACCCGGTGGTACCGGCCACCGGCCAGTCGCGGCGCAGCGGCTCGTGATGGGCCAGGATTTTCTCCACCCATAGCGGCAGAGGCTGGTCCTCGGGGCCCGTCGCCGGCCGGCCCAGCGCCTCGCCCGCCCTGGCCTGGAGCAGGCGGCAATATTCCGCCGGATTGAACAGGCCATCCACGTGGTCGATGCGCAATCCCTGGATCAGGCCGGCGCGCACCAGATTCAGGGTCAGCCGGTGGGCACGCTCGAACAGTTCGGGCTCCTCCACCATGCGCAGGGCGGCCAGCCCGTTGATGTCGAAGAACCGCCGGTAATTGATCTCGTCGGAGGCGACGCGCCAATACGACACGCGGTAGTTCTGCCGCTCCAGCAGCTCGTGCAGGCGGGCAGGTTCGCGCTCCAGTTCCGCCAACACCGCATCCACCGCCTCGGCCAGGCTGGGATGGGCCGAGGCCAGTCCGGCTAGGCGCGCCTTGGCATGCACCGCGCGAATGCGTCGCGTCGGCATGGCACGGATGGTGGCCAGCCGGCGGAACTCCAGGGCCACGTCCAGCAACGGGTCCCCCTCATCACCCTCGGGAACCGCCAGTTGGAGCAGACCGGCGTAGTCGGCCACGCGGATGGGGTAGCGGTGATCCCAGTACCACACCGACAAGGAACCCTCGTCCCGGTCGAACTTGGGCACCAGTTCGCCCCGCTCCAGGATGGTGCCATAATGCTCGCCCAGGAAGGGCAGCAGCACCTTGCCCTTCAACTCGCGCCGAGGCGGCTGCCAGTCGATGTCGAAAAAGCGGGCGTAAGGGCTGTCCTCGCCCCATTCCAGCACGTCCAGCCACCAGCCGTTGTCGGCCCCGCCCACCCCCATGTGGTTGGGCACGAAATCCACAACGATCCCCATCCCGTGCTCGGCGGCGCGGGCGCACAGCCGCTCGAAACCGGCGCGATCGCCGATCTCCGGGTTCAATTGGTTGTGGTCGATGATGTCGTAGCCGTGGGTGCTACCGGCACGCGCCTTCAGGATGGGCGACAGATAAAGGTGGCTGACACCCAGGGCGGCAAGGTAGGGCACCACCGCCTCGGCATGGGCGAAGGTGAAGTCGCGGTTGAGCTGGAGCCGGTAGGTGGCACGGGGTATAGCGGGCCTGGGCAAGGGGCAACCTCCGCGATTGCCCCTTGCCCAACGCGCGTCAGGCTTAGCTGTTCCCGCGCCCCTCCTTCAGGCGCTGGGCCAGGGCGATCAGGCGTGGATCGGCCAGCACCGAGGCCACGTCCTTGGGGAAGCGGCGGCGCCAATTGGGGTGCTGGGTGGTGGTACCGGGCAGGTTCATCTGGCTGTCCAGGGCCAGGATGTCCTCGATCTGCACCATCATCAGCTTGGACTTGCAACGGCCGAGGAACAGGTGCGCCGCTTCGGCCAGCCTCTCGGCATCCGCATCGGACAGCTTGCCTTCGACTGGGAAGTCGGCGGCCAGCAATCCTTCGGCGGCGAAGGCCTGCACCAGCTTTTGGCGGTCGGCGGCGCGAGCCGCCCGCTCCTCCTCTCCCATCCCCGGGCGGGGATAGAGGTCCAGCTTTTCGCGCAGGACGATGTCGCTGCCGTTCCAATAGCCGCGCGCGCTGGGCAAATCGTGGGTGGCGAAGATGGACAGCGCATTGGCGTCGAACTCGTCCGGACGCTTGAAACGGCCGTCCTTTTGCTCGAACACCATGACGCGGTAGGCGAACAGGCTCATGCGGTCCATGCGCTCGCGGAAGCCTTCGGGCACCGTGCCCAAGTCCTCGCCGATGATCAGGCACTGATTGCGGCGGCTTTCCAGTGCCACCAGGCGGAACAGGTCGTCCACCGGATAGCGCACATAGGCGCCCTGGTCGGCGGTGTTGCCCGGCGGCACCCAATAGAGCCGCTGCAAGGCCATGGCATGGTCCAGGCGAAGCGCACCGGCATGGCGCATGTTGGCCCGCATGACGCCGATGAAGGGGGCGTAGGCCGCCTCGCGCAGGCGGATGGGGTTCAGGGGGATCAGCCCCCAATCCTGGCCCTTCAGTGCCAGCGGATCGGGCGGCGCGCCCACCGAGACGCCAAGGGACAGATTATCCTGTTCCAGCCACGATTCGGCGCCGTCACCGGCGATGCCGACGCCCAGGTCGCGGTAGAGGCCGATGGCGGCACCGGCCTCCTTGCCGGCCCGATGGGCGGCGGCCAGCTGCTGGTCGGCGACGAATTGCAGCCACCAGAAGAACTCGACACGCTCGCGGCTTTCCAGGGTGAACCGGGCCACCGCCGGCGAGGCGGGATGGCGGTAATCCTCGGGCCATTGGCGCCAATAGCCGTTGTTTTCCTTCAGGAGCTTTTCGTGCAGCGCCTCGAAGGTGCAGAACAGCTCGGCCACACGGCCGCCCTCCTGCTGGAAGGCGCGGAAGTCCTTGGCCCGCTGGTCGTCAGCGGCCACATGCTCGGCGCGGAACCACTTGTAAAGCACCTCCAGCAGCGGCCGCGACAACTGGGCCACGTCCACATATTCCACCAGCGGATAGCCGCGCACGCGGGCCAGGTTGGCCTGGAAGCCGGGGGACGCGAACATGCGTTTGGCTTCCAGGCATTCCTTGAACTCGGGAATGGACTCGATATCCAGGTAGACGATGTTGAGGAAACGGCGCGACGACGGGGCGTAGGGGCTGAACTTCTCGGGCTGGGCGGGGAAAAGGGCATGCAGGGGGTTGATGCCGATGGTGGCGGCGCCCAAGCGCGCGGCGCCCACAGCCACGTCGGCCAGCCCCTTGTAAGTGCCGACACCCCAATCGGACTCGTCGCGTAGCGCGTAGACCTGGGTGGCGAGGCCCCAGGCCTTATTGCCGTCGGCGACGGCGTCGGGCACGTGAGCGTGCTCGGGCGCGACGATCACCTGCATGGCGGCCTCGGCACCGTCGGCCGCCCTCAGGCGGAAGGTGTGGTAGCCCAAGGGCGGCACGGCCGGCAGCGGCACCCGCCAGCGTTTGACCAACTGGCCTTCCAGCCAGCGCTCCTCGGTCCAGGAAAGGGTGTCTACCTGGAACGAGCCGGTGTGGATAGCGCCCAGTTCCTCCTCCAGCGCCCAGGACAGCACGGTCTTGTCGCGGGCGGCGGGGATGGTCAGGGTGACGAAGGGGTTGGCCTCAGCCTCGTCCAGCACCACCACGGGCTCGAGCCAGCGGCGCCACGGCCGGGTGTCCAGCTCGTCCAGGCTGGCGAACAGCTCGGCATCGTTGCCGACCTTGAAACCCATGGCGGACAGGAAGGCCTTCTTGGTGTCCGGCGAAACGGGGCGCCAGATGCCGAAGAAATCCCACCAGCCTTCCTCGATACCAGCCAGCTGCGCCAGCCGGTCGAGCGCCTCAACCGCATTCATTCACTTCCCCCCGTCGTCCAGAAACCAGTCCAAGCCCCATGCCGGAAGGGCTCCGACCCCTCCGTAGGTAGAGTACAGAAGTCTTCCCTCGCCGGGAACAATCCCCGGTAGCGGCACGGCAGAGAAATTGGCGATCACCGCCAGAGTGCTGTCGTCCCCCAGCCGCCACGACACCTTGAAGGCGCGCGCCCCCAGCATCTCGGCGATAGCGGTACCGCCGGCCATGCCCGCCAGCCGCGGCGTCAGTTCGCGCCGGCGCAGGGAAAGCAGCAGGCGGATTTCGCGCAGGCGATGGGCATGGGGCGGCTGGGTGGCTTCGGTCCACTCCAGCTTCGACTTGGCGAAGGTCACCGGGTCCACCGGATCGGGCACCTGCTTGGCGCCCTTGCCGTGGAATTGCGGGAAATGGGCGAACTCGCGCTTCCTGCCCTCGCGCACTTTCTTCGCCAGCTCGGGGCCGAAGTCGCAGAAATATTGGAACGGCGTCGCCGCCCCCCATTCCTCGCCCTGGAACAGCAAGGGGATTTGCGGCGCCAGCAGCAGCAGCGCGGTGGCGGCATGCACCGCCGGCCATGGAGCCAGGGCGTCGATGCGCTCGCCCAAAGCACGATTGCCGATCTGGTCATGGTTCTGCAGGAAGCTGACGAAGGCGGTGGGCGGCAAATGCCGCGACGGCTCGCCCCGGCGGGTGCCGTTCCGGTGTTCGGATTCCTCACCCTGATAGGCGAACCCGTCGGTCAGGCAGCGCACTAGATGGGCCATGGGATCGGGCGCGTAGTCGCGGTAATAGCCGCCGGTCTCGTTGGTGAGCAGACGGTGCAGCGCGTGATGGATGTCGTCGTTCCACTGGGCGGTGTAGTGGCGCGGCCGTCCCTTGCCGTCGCGCGACAGCAGATGGGCGGCATTGTCGTCGTTCTCCAGCACCAGATGAATGGACCGCTCGCCACAAACCTCGCGCGCTTTTTCGGCCAGTTCCTCCAAGATGGTCTTGGCGCTGTCGTCCATGATGGCGTGCACCGCGTCCAGGCGCAGGCCGTCCAGGTGGTACTCGGCCAGCCAGTACAGCGCGTTGTGAATCATGAACTGGCGCACCGGCTCCGCATCGGCGCCGTCGTAATTGATGACCTGCCCCCAGGGGGTGTGGTGGCGATGGGTGAAGAAGCGCTTGGCGGTGGCGTGCAGATAATTACCCTCGGGACCGAAGTGGTTGTAGACCACGTCCAGCAGCACCATCAGCCCCTTGGCATGGGCGGCATCCACCAACGCCTTCAAATCCTCGGGCCGGCCATAGGTGGCCTCGGGGGCGAAGTGCAGCACGCCGTCATAGCCCCAGCCGTGCGTGCCCGGAAACTCCGACAGCGGCATGAGCTCGATGGCGGTGACGCCCAACTCGGCCAGATAGTCCAACTTGGGGATGATGGCGCGGAAGGTGCCCTCGGCGGTGAAGGTCCCCACGTGCAGTTCATACACCACCGCCTCTTCCCACGGCCGGCCGCGCCAGGAATCGTCGGCCCAGTCGAACGCGTCGGGGTCGATCACCTCGGACAGACCGTGCACGTCGTCGGGCTGGTGGCGCGACGCCGGATCGGGAATGGTCAGCTCACCCACGCGGAAGCCGTAACGCGTCCCCGCCCCCACGCCGGGCACGAACACCTCGGCCCACCCCTCGCCGTCCCTATGCATGGGAGCGTCGGCATGGCCGGGGATGTGCAGCGCCACCGTCCCACAATCGGGCGCCCACAGCCGGAAGCGAGTGCCGCCGGCCTCCAGACGGGTGCCGAAAGGCATGGAATGGTGGCGATGCATGGCTTACCCGCTCCGGCTACCGTTGCGGCGTCTGAGCACGGCCAGGGAATGGGGCTTCAACGGGAAACGGCCGCCGGCGGGAACCATTTCTTCCGTCAAGATGGGCTGGGGCCGGGCGGTATCGATGACCACGTCCCAGCTCTTGCCTAGTTGGGCCGGCGGCAGGGTATAGAAAATGGTCTCGGTATAGGCGTTGAGCAGCACCATGAAGGTGTCGTCGGATTCCTCTATACCGGTGCTGGAATCCACCAGACAGGACTCGCCACCCAGGATGAAACCCAGCGAACGGGCATAGGGCAACGTCCAGTCGGCGTGGGTCATCTCGCGGCCCTCGGGGGTCACCCAGGTGATGTCCTTGAGCACGCTGCCCGGCAAACGCTGGCCCTTGAAGAAGCGGGGGCGGCGAAACACGGGGTGCAGGCGTCGCAAACGGATCAGCGCGCGCACGAAGTCCAACATGTCGGCATCGATGTTGTTCCAATCGATCCAGCCGACCTCGTTGTCCTGGCAATAGGCGTTGTTGTTCCCTCCCTGGCTACGGGCGAACTCGTCGCCCGCCAGCAACATGGGAACGCCCTGGGACAACAGCAGGGTGGCCAGCATGTTGCGCATCTGCTGGCGCCGCAGGGCGTGGACGCGCTTGTCCTTGGTGGGCCCTTCGTGGCCGCAGTTCCACGAGTAATTGGCGTCGCTGCCGTCGCGATTACCCTCGCCATTGGCGTCGTTGTGCTTGCGGTCGTAGGACACCAGATCGGCCATGGTAAAGCCGTCGTGGCAGGTGACGAAATTAAGGCTCGCCCACGGCCGCCGCCCGCCCCAGCCGAACATGTCGGAAGAGCCGGTGAGGCGTGAGGCCATATCGCCGATCAGGCCGC
>DATJKV010000464.1:0-3909 GCA_035491155.1 Magnetospirillum sp.
CTTGCCCAGCTTGACGTAAGGGTGGTCGTTGGCGGCGATGCGGGCCAGCGCGGCGCGCGGCTCTCCCTGGCTGCCGGTACAAATGTAGACCACCTTGTCGGCGGGAAGGTCGGCGGCATCGTGATCGGTGAGGAACGGGGCGATGTCCTTGAGGTAGCCCAGTTCGCGTGCCGCCTTCTCGATGCGCCACAGGCTGCGGCCCACCAGCGCCACCGAGCGCCCGTTGGCCTCGGCCGCCAGCGCGATGCTCTCCACGCGCGCCACGTTGGTGGCGAAGCAACCCACGGCGATGCGGCCGTCGAAACGGCCCAGCAGCTCGATCAAATTGGCGCGCACCTCGGCTTCCGAGCCGGAATGCCCCTTGGTGAACACGTTGGTGGAATCGCCCACCAGGGCCAGCACACCTTCGTTGCCCACGCGACGCAGCGATTCGGTGTCGGCCGGGCCGGAGATCAGCGGATCGGGGTCCAGCTTCCAGTCGCCGGTATGCACCACGGTGCCGGCCGGAGTGCGGATGGCCAGGGTGTTGGGCTCGGGGATGGAGTGGGTCATGGCGACCATCTCCACCTCGAACGGCCCCACGTCGAACGGCTTGCCCGGAGTGACCACGTGCACGGGCACGATGTTCTGCAGGCCCACTTCGTGCAGCTTGCCCTTGAGCAGGGCGGCGGCGAAGGGGCTAGCATAGACCGGACAGCGCAGCTTGGGCCACAGATAGTGGACCGCGCCCAGATGGTCTTCGTGGGCATGGGTCAGCACGATGCCCACCAGATCGTCGGCGCGCTCCTCGATCCAGGCCGGATCGGGCATCACCACGTCGATCATGGGCATGGAATCGTCACCGAAGGTAACGCCCAGATCCACCATCAGCCATTTGCCGCCGAACCCGTACAGGTTCATGTTCATGCCGATTTCACCGGCACCGCCAAGCGGCAGGAAATAAAGCTCGCCCTCAGGCTGAGCAGACTTCTTCTTCGCCATTCAGGCCTTCTTCGAATTGCGGCGGTGGATTTCCAGCAGGCCGCGCAGGGTGAGGTCGGGGTCGAGGCGGTCGATCACCTTGGTGACTTCGGCAAACAGGGGGGCCAGGCCGCCGGTGGCGACCACCAGCATTTCGGCGCCGTATTCTTCCTTGATCCGCTTCACCAGCCCCTCGATCAGGCCGACATAGCCCCAGAAGATGCCCGACTGCATGGCCGGCACGGTGGCCTTGCCGATCACCGAACGCGGCCGTCCGATGGCCACGCGGGGCAGCTTGGCCGCCGCCATGTGCAGCGCCTCGAGCGACAGGTTGATACCGGGCGAAATGGCGCCGCCGCAGTAATTGCCGTCCGTATCCACCACGTCGAAGGTGGTGGCGGTGCCGAAGTCGATGACGATCATCGGCCCCGGATAACATTTATGGGCGGCCACCGCGTTCACCAAGCGGTCGGCACCCACTTCCTCGGGGCGGTCGAGCAGGATGTTGATGCCGAGGTCGACGTCCTCGCCGCCCACCACCAGCGGATCGCAGCGGAAATAGCGGCGGCACAGGGTCTTCAGCGAGAACACCATGGCCGGCACCACGCTGGCGATGATGGCGGAGCAGATGTCCTCGCGGCGCAGGCCCTCGATGGTCAACAACTGCATCAGCCACACGCCCAGCTCGTCGGCGGTGCGGTCGGTATCGGTAGAGGCGCGCCACTCGCCGCGCACCTGTTCGCCGTCGAACACGGCGAAAACGATGTTGGTGTTACCTGCATCGATGGCAAGCAGCATCGCTCAAGCTCCTTACCCGGCGCGGGTGGGATTGGTGGGGCGGCCACCTGCGTCGGGGAAATAAACGTCTCCGGCCATGACGTGCCGGAGACCCGAAGAGGGCTGATCCAAAAGCAGAGCGCCCTCGGCGTCAAGCCCAGCAAAAAGTCCAGTGAGCGTTTCGCCCTCAAGGCGAACCACGATGGGCTCGCCCAGGCCACGGGCGCGGTGCAGCCAAGCCTCGCGGATGGGAGCGAACCCGTCACGCCGCCATTCGCCCACCAGGGGGCCGAAATGGCCGGCGAAGGCCGCCAGCACGTCCAGGTCGGTGCCGGCGAAACCCTGCTCGGCCAGCGAGGTGGCGGGATACAGCAGTTCGCCCGGCGGCGGCGAGGCTACCACGTTGACGCCCACGCCGATGATCAGCCAGTCGCGTGCCACCGGCTCCAGCAGCATGCCGCAGACTTTGCCAAAGGCGCCGGCCGCCCCGCCAACCCCGGCGCGCGCGCCATTGGAAAGCACGTCGTTCGGCCATTTGCAGGTGAACGAGGCGTCGGGAACCAGGGTTCGGAAGGTGTCCACCAGCGCCACCGCGGCGGCGAAGCCCAGTTGGGCGGCGGTGCCAAGATCGCCGTCCAGGCGGACCAAGGTGGAGCAATGCAGGTTGCCCGGCGGGCTGATCCAGGGCCGCGCGCGACGCCCCCTGCCCTGGCTCTGGGCAATGGCCGAGACCACAAGAAGATCGGCGGCCGAACCCGTCTGGGCCAGCCGCCGTGCTTCGTCGTTGGTGCTGCCGACGCTGTCCAGCCGCACGTGGCTGAACGGCGCCGGCAGAACGCCTTGTGTCGTCATCCCGCCGCCGGGAACAGCACCAGGGCAGCCGCCTTGGCGGTGTTGAGCAGCGGACCGGGGACGAAGGTGAACACCATGACCACCACGGTCGAGATCGCCATCACCATCGACAGCGCGCGGCTGGTGTTGCGCTCGAACGCCTCGCCGGCCTCATCGAAGTACATGATCTTGATGATGCGCAGGTAGTAGAAGGCGCTCACCACGCTGGTCAGCAGACCGATGATGGCCAACGAGTACAGGCCGGCGTTAACCGCAGCCATGAACACGTAGAACTTGCCCCAGAAGCCGGCCAGGGGCGGAATGCCCGCCATGGAGAACATCAGGGCGGCCATCACCGCCGCCATGGCGGGATGGGTCTTGGACAGACCGGCCAGGTCGCCGATGCCTTCCACCAGACGGCCCTGGTTGCGCATGCACAGGATGACGGCGAAGGAGCCGACATTCATGAACAGGTAGATGGCCAGATAGACCAGCACGCCCTGGATGCCGTCGGCGGTGCCGGCGGCCAGACCGACCAGGATGAAGCCGACATGGCCGATGGACGAGTAGGCCATCAGACGCTTGATGTTGGTCTGCACGATGGCGGCGAAGGCGCCGACGAACATGGACAGGATGGCGATGAAGCTGATCACCTGGCGCCACTGTTCGATCAGGTCGCCGAACGGGCCCATCAGGACGCGCACGACCAGGATCAGGGCGGCGATCTTGGGAGCCACGGCGAAGAACGAGGTCACCGGGGTCGGCGCGCCCTCGTACACGTCGGGGGTCCACATGTGGAACGGCACCGCCGAGATCTTGAAGCACAGGCCGGCGATGATGAACACCAAGCCGGCGATGAAGCCCAGGTGCGGGTGGGCACCGTGGCCGCCGAACACCTTCACCAGGCCCTCGAACGAGGTGGTGCCCGAGAAGCCGTAGACCAGCGAGGCGCCGTACAGCAGCAGGCCCGAGGCCAGGGCGCCCAGCACGAAGTACTTGGTGCCCGCTTCGGTGGCGCGGGCGCTGTCGCGATGGTACGCGGCCAGCACGTAGAGCGACAGCGACTGCAGCTCCAGGCCCAGGTACAGGGACATGAAGTCGTTGGCCGACACCATCGCCATCATGCCGGCGGTGGCCAGCAGGATCAGCACCGGATATTCGAAGCGGCCGAGCTTCTCGCGCTCCAGGTACTGCAGGCTCATGGCGGCGGTCAGCGCCGAAGCGGCCAGCACCAGCACCTTGGCGAAGGCGCCGAAGCCGTCGGTGACGAACAAGCCGCCGAAGGCGGTCACGCGGCCGCCGCCCGAGGTGGCGACCACCAGCAGGCCGGCCACTGCCATC
>DATJKV010000465.1:0-1642 GCA_035491155.1 Magnetospirillum sp.
GACCAATTGGGTGAGGCACGTCCCTAGGATTAATTTGGCCTAGGACCAATTGGGCCTAGGATCAATTGGGTTTTGACCCTGGCGGACCATGACAGCCCCAGTCATGCATGTTAGGCTTTGGAAAAGTCCCCGCGAGAGGGATGTTCCAAGCAGGGAGTACGTCGCCATGACCCCATCCGTGCTGGTGGTGGACGATGAGCCAAATATCGTCCTTTCCCTGGAGTTCCTGCTGAAGCAGGTGGGCTATGACGTGCGCGTCGCCCGCGACGGCGAGCAGGCGCTGGAATCCATCGCCCAGGCAAAACCGGGCCTAGTGCTGCTGGACGTGATGATGCCCAAGCGCGACGGCTACGACGTCTGCCAGACCATCCGGGCCAATCCCGACTGGTCCGACGTGCGCATCATCATGCTGACCGCCAAGGGCCGCGAGGTCGAGCGTCAGCGCGGCCTGGACCTGGGAGCCGACGAATACATCACCAAGCCGTTCTCGACCCGAGACGTGGTCGAGAAGGTGATGCACTTCCTCGGCCGGCCGTAACGCCATGCCGCGCGGGCCGCGCCTCGGCCATGGGGACCGCAGGCCCGAGCGCCTGACCGGCGCCTTCCTGCTGGGGGTGGCCCTGTTCATGCCGCCGCTGCTGACCATCGCGGCGCGCGACGTCAGCGTGGGCGGCGTCCCGCTGTTGTTCGTGTGGGTGTTCGGCGGCTGGCTGGCGCTGATCGCGGTGCTGGCCGCCATCGTCGAACGCTCGGGCGGCAAGACCTAAGGAGCATTCCCCATGGATGGCTCCCTGATCGCCGCCGTCTCCTTCGCCTATCTGCTGCTGTTGTTCGCCATCGCCTGGATCGGCGACCGTCGGGCCGAGCAGGGCCGCTCGCTCATCACCAACCCGCTCACCTACGCCCTGTCCATCGCCGTGTTCCACACCAGTTGGACCTTCTATGGCAGCGTCGGGCGCGCCGCCTCCACCGGCATCGGCTACCTGCCCATCTATCTCGGCCCCACCTTGATGGCGGCGCTCTCGGCGGTGGTGCTGTCCAAGATGGTGCGCATCGACAAGACTCACCGCATCACCTCCATCGCCGACTTCATCTCGGCCCGCTACGGCAAGAGCGCGCTGATCGGCGGCCTGGTCACGGTGATCGCTGTGGTGGGCATCATGCCCTACATTTCCCTGCAGCTGAAAGCGGTATCCGACACCTTCACCGTCCTGATCGCCTGGCCCGACATCGACGCGGCGCCGGCCCAGGTGATGGGCGATACCGTGCTGCTGGTGGCGCTGATCCTGGCCGTGTTCGCCATCCTGTTCGGCGCCCGCCACATCGACGCCTCGGAACACCACGAGGGAATGGTGCTGGCTATCGCCTTCGAATCGGTGGTCAAGCTGGCCGCCTTCCTGGCCGTCGGCGTGTTCGTCACCTATTCGCTGTTCAACGGCTTCGGCGACGTGTTCACCCAGGCTGCGGCGGTGCCGGCGATTCGTAAACTGTTCACCAGTCCCTCGCCCGGCTTCTGGGGCGATTGGGTGGGACTGACGGCGCTGGCCATGTTCGCCATCGTCTGCCTGCCCCGCCAGTTCCAGGTCAGCGTCATCGAGAACGTGGATGAGCGCCACGTCGCCCGCGCGATATGGCTGTTCCC
>DATJKV010000466.1:0-4643 GCA_035491155.1 Magnetospirillum sp.
GCCCGAGGGCGAGTTGGTCGGCTGCCTGGAGAAGCTCAAGGTCCTCGAACAGAACCTGGCGGAATTCGAGGAAATGGCCATGGACATCCTTGAGGACGCCGCGTTGATGGGCTGCGACGTCGAGCAGGTGCGGGGGGCACTGAGCGAAAGATTGGCGGAAATCCAGATTCGCTACCGCAATGCAAAATAACCGGGATACGCCTAAGAGTATTAGGCCAACATGCATGAGAGTTGCTGTTGACCGGCAAACGCACGCCCGTTTATTCTCCCAAGAAAATTAGCGCACAGGGCGAACAAACACGCCCGGCCAATAAAAATATATGCCTCGGCAGGGAGTGAACCGGGATGTCATTGCAAGCGGGCGACGCGACGGCCGGGAACGACGCCTTCGCGACGGAAGTCCTGGAAAAGATCGAGGCGCTGAGCCTCGAGGTGGCCGACATCGCGGGCACCATCGACGGGCTGGCCAAGTTCGTCAACCACCAGGAAGAACTGTTCGGTCACCTGAAGAGCATCGCCCACACCATGGCCGACGCTATCCGCCGCATCGACGCGGCCGGGCGAGAGACCCGCGAGGTCACCATGGAGGCCGGCCGCCAATCCAGCGAGTCCTTGCACACCATCGATGCGGCGCTGGGCGACATCAACCGCCTGGTCGGCGCCGTGCAAGGCATCGAAGCGCAGTTGGAGGAATTGGAAGGCGCGCTGGGCGATGTGAGCACGCGCTCGCGCGATATCCAGAAGATCGCCCGCCAGACCAACCTGCTGGCGCTGAACGCCACCATCGAGGCGGCGCGCGCCGGCGAGGCCGGCAAGGGCTTCGCCGTGGTGGCCAACGAGGTCAAGGGCTTGGCCCGCCAGACTGGCGACGTGACGGCCGGCATCGACCAGACGGTGGATACCCTGACCGGCTCGGTAACCGACCTCATCAGCAATTCCACCGACACCCTCAAGATGGCCGATTCGGTCAATGCCGGGGTGGGCGTGATCAACCATGCGGTCACCGTGTTCGGCAATGCCATCGACACGGTGGAGAACCGGGTGGGCGACATCTCGGACGCCGCCTCCACCTCGCTTGCCCAGTGCTCGGACGTGATCGGCGAGATCGACAAGTTCTTCGAGGGCATTTCCATGACCAGCGAATCGCTGCGGCGCGCCGACCTGCGCATCGGTTCGCTGCTGGACCTGTCCGAGGAATTGATGGGCTTCATTGCCCGCTCGGGCTTCCGCACCGGCGACACCGCCATCATCGAACTGGCGCAAAGCAGCGCGGCCCGTATCGCCCAGCTGTTCGCCGAAGCGGTGAGCTCCGGCAGGCTGACCATGGCCGACCTGTTCGACGAGGACTACCGCCCCATCCCCGGCACCGCGCCCGAGCAGCACATGGCCCGCTTCACCGCCTTTACCGACCAGGTGCTGCCCGACATCCAAGAGGCCGCGCTGGGCGCCGATTCCCGTATCACCTTCAGCGCCGCGGTGGACCGCAACGGCTATCTTCCCACCCATAACCGCAAGTTCTCGCAGCCGCAGGGCAGCGACCCGGTCTGGAACAACGCCAACTGCCGCAACCGCCGCATCTTCAACGACCGCACCGGCCTGAATGCGGGGCACAACACCCAACCCTTCCTCTTGCAGACCTATCGCCGCGATATGGGCGGCGGGCAGTTCGTGATGATGAAGGACGTCTCGGCCCCCATCAGCGTCCAGGGCCGCCATTGGGGCGGCTTCCGCATCGGCTATAAAATCTGATCCCGGAAGAAGGCCGTCGTCAGCGCCCCGTCGCGGCGGCGATGGCATTCTTCAGCGGATCGGCCTGGATGGGCTTGTGCAGGAAGGTGAGATTGCGGCGCTGGCCCTCGGCCAATTCCGCCTTGCCGGTCTCGCCGGTCAGGATGATGGCGGGAACCTGCTGGCCCAGCATGGCGCGGACGCGTTCCACCACGTTGAAGCCGGTCAGCCCCGCGCGCAGCCGCAAATCGGACAGCACCAGATCGGGCTGGGCCTCCTCCAGGCGTTGCAGCACCTGAGCCATGTCCTCGGCGGGCAGGACGGTCATGCCCCAGGTTTCCAGGATCATCTGCAACCCCATGAGAACCATGGGGTCGTCCTCGACCACCAGGATGGTCTGCTTGTCAACGGCCATGGGTTCGTCCCCGTTCGCCTTGCCCTGCTCCCGATCCGAATACTCTACCAGAGGAAATTTCACCGAAAAAACGGAACCTCGCCCCACTCTCGAAAGGAGGTCCACCGGGCTGCCCAGAAGGAAGGCGAGCCGGCGTACGATGGCCAAGCCAAGGCCCAATCCGCGGGCCGGGTCGCGTTCGGGATTTTCCAGCTGGTGGAATTCCTCGAAAATCTCGGATTGCTGGTGCTCTGGGATGCCGAAACCGGTGTCCCACACATCGACGCGCACCCCGCGCCCGCGCCGCCGCACCGCCAGCAGCACGCCGCCGCGCCGTGTGTAGTGCACAGCATTGGACAGCAGGTTGCGCAAAATGCGCTCGACCAGCAGCGGATCGCTGTCCACCTCAAGGTCGGGGCCGCGTACGTGGAAACGCAGCCCTTTGGCCTCGGCCTCGAAGCGATACTCGGCTGCCAATTGGTCCATCAGGGCGCGGATGTGGAAGGGCCGGCGGCTCACCTTCACCGTGCCAGCATCCAAGGTCGAGATATCCAACAGGGCGTTCAGCAATTGCTCACCCGACGAAAGCGCCTGCCCAAGCATATCCGAGGCCTGGCGGGCGGCGGGATGGGTGGCATGGGCGGCAATGACGGAGTGGAAGAAGCGCATGGCCTGGAATGGCTGGCGCAGGTCGTGGCTTGCGGCGGCGAGGAAGCGGGACTTGGCCGCCACCGCCTGAAGGGCGGCGGCACGGACGTTGTCATCGGCCAAGCGTGATCCGTCCATCCACACGGTGATGGCTTCAACCCCCCTCGCGCCCATCACCGGAGCACAGTGCAGCCGGACCACGCCGTCGATAAAGCCGCCTTCCAGCTCCGGTTCGGCCAGTTCCAATTCGGTCGGCACGCCCTGCCGCCCCACCTGATCCAGCACCGCCGCCACTTTAGGCCAGTCGTCGCGCATGGTGATGGGACGGCCGGGGGGCGACCGTTCTGCATAGGCGTCATTCTCGGCCAGCGGCTCCAAGCCGGGCCATGACAAGAGAAGGCATGGAGTGCGCGCGCGCCGACAATAGTCGGCGGCAGCTTCCGACGGGGAGCGGATCAATGCTTGTCGTGCGTCCATGTCTGCGAGATGGCAATGCCTGCCGACGGGTGTAACCCTATCGTCCGCCCGCCCCCCCGCTTGCGCACATACCTCCACCCTTGGACTCTCATCCGATCAGGAAGCGCCGCCGCAGCATGGCGCCCAATTTGACCCGAAAGAGGGACATGTCCTGCGATTTGCCGATGAAGAGATCGGCACCGGCTTCCAGGCTGCGGATAAGATCGTTCGTGCCCTCGCGGCTGGACAGCACCGCCAGCACGAAGCCTTGGCCGCTTTGCCGGCGTATGCGCGCCGCCCGGCCGCACAGCTCGGCACCGTCCACACCGGGCATCACCAGATCGATGAGAACGCAGTCCCAGCCGCCTTCGCCCAGGCGAACCAGGGCGTCGTCGGCGGTGCCGCAGGCGGTGACCACGGCGCCCAGGCGGGTAAGTTCCAGCCGCAAGAACTCGCGATAAGTGACGCTGTCATCGACCAGCAGAACCCGGGAGCGGGCCAGCGCCGCCGACATGGCCTCCACCTCGGCGACGGGGGGCGCCAATATGCCGGCCACGCGCTGGCGTAACCCCTCCCAATCCTCGCCGTCCACGACCTGGACCAGCGGCAAGGCTGGCAGCGCCGCCTGCACCGCCGCCACCTGACCGGGGACGCAGACCGCCAGAACAACATCGACGGGCGGATTTTTGGGGTCGAAGGCAACGGCTTCGGCGCCCTCGGCCTCGATCATCAGGCGCAGCCGCAAGGCCAGGGTTTCGGACCCCGCGGCCACTGCCACCCGGGACCGCCCGTTCATGGCCGCACCTGCAACGCGGCTGCCGGCGGCGCCAATTGGCGCAGACGTCCGGCGATGGCGTCCACCGGCAGCACCTCGCCGGCCGCCCCCAGGGCGACGGCGGCGCCGGGCATGCCCCAGATAATGGCGGTCGAGCGATCCTCGGCGATGGTGTGCCCGCCGGCCAGGCGCAGGGCCAGCAGCCCGTGCGCGCCGTCCTCGCCCATGCCGGTCAACAGCACCCCGATGGCGCGGGGACCATTCCCTTCCGCCAGGCTCTGGAACAGCACATCGCCCGACGGCCGCTGCGCATTGACCGGTGGCGTCGAGAGCAGATGCATGATGTGGCCGCTCATCGCCAGATGCACATCGCCGGGCGAGACGTAGACGTGGCCGGGCTCGGCCCGCTTGCCTTCCCCGGCCAGCGTCACCGGCAGGACGGACACGGATGACAGCCAGTGGGCGAATCCGGCCAGGAAGGGCTCACCCATGTGCTGGACCACCACCACCGGCACCGAGAAGTTCTTGGGCAGGCAACCGAGAACGCGTGCCAGCGCCCCCGGTCCACCTGTGGAAGCCACGATCGCCACCACGTCCACTCCCGCCATGGGCGGCACGGCGGACAGACGTTCGCCGGCTGGC
>DATJKV010000467.1:0-3667 GCA_035491155.1 Magnetospirillum sp.
GTTCTGAAATTCGCACCATTTTGCGAATTACAGAACCACCAGACAATTCAACAAGTTAGTGGCCTGCTTATCTCCGAAATTCATGTTATGAATTTCGGAGGCAGGACACTAGCGGACGGAACGTTCATGGCCGGGCATGGCGCCCACATCATCGTCATCGGCAACGAGAAGGGCGGTTCAGGCAAGACCACCGTCGCCATGCATCTGGCGGTGGGGCTGTTGCGCATGGGATTCAAGGTCGGCTGCCTGGACCTGGACCACCGCCAGCAATCGCTGGCCCGGTATTTCGCCAACCGCCAAGCCTGGGTCGAGCGCACCCGCGTGCCACTGCCCATCCCCGCCTTCGGCGTGGTGATGCCGTCGCAGGCCGAGTTGAAGGCCCAGGCCATCGCCGAGGAGCGTTCCGCCTTCGACGCCAAGCTGGCCGAGATGCTCGACAGCACCGACTTCGTGGTGGTGGATTGTCCCGGGTCGGATGTGCCGTTGGCCCGCCATGCCCACACCTATGCCGACACCCTGGTCACCCCTATCAACGACAGCCTGCTGGACCTGGACCTGCTGGGCCAGTTGGACCCGGTGACGTGGGAGCTGAGCCGCGCCGGGGTCTATTCCAAGCTGGTCTGGGACCTGCGGCAGGAGCGCCGCCGCACCCACAAATCGGGCATCGATTGGCTGGTCACCCGCTCGCGCCTGTCGGCGCTGGCCGACCGCAACAAGCGCAAGATGGCCGAGGTTTTGCCCCAGATGCAGAAGGTGCTGGGCTTCCGCCTGGCCGAGGGCTTCGGCGAGCGGGTGATCTACCGCTACCTGTTCCTGTGGGGTCTGACCGTGCTGGACCTGCGCCAGTCCGGCATCGACCTGGAACTGACCAAGTCGCACCAAGCCGCCCGGCTGGAGGTGATTTCGCTGCTGGCCAATCTGTGGCTGCCGCGTGTCACCGAGCGGCTGGACCGGCTATAACCCGTCTCAATAATTAGAGGGCCATTCAGACATTAGGGCGGCGCATTCCTGTGCCGACCGAATGTCATCGCACTCTAGGCAGCCGTCGACTTCGCCGCAAGCGCATCCTGAAGGCGCGTCGACAACAGGGCCTGGTCAGCCGTGGGCAGGTCGAACTGCACGTGCTGGCGCGGACCGTCAACCGCCACCACGTGGGCCGGTATATCGTCGCCCAGGCCGTGGATGGAGACGGTGATGTGCTGGCCCTCCGACAGGCTTAGGCCGCCGGCGCACAAGGCGGCGCCGGCCGGCGAGCAATCATCTGTCTCGATCTCGATTGTATCATCGCCGGCATGGACGGTGGCCGACGCGTGCAGATCATAGCGGGGCTGGGCGCGGCGATCCACCTCGTGGGTGGCGGTCCGCACCACCCGCACCAGGGCGCGGCGCAACTGGTCGATGGCGTCGGCCACTTCGGTGGACACATTCTGCACCTCGCCGGCACGGTCTCCCGTGGCCGAAGCCTCCCGCGATACGCTGGCAATATGCAAAGCCACGTCTTCGGCGGCATCCGAGGTCTGGGTCACGTTGCGGGCGATTTCGCCGGTGGCCGCGGCCTGCTGGTCGATGGCGGCGGCGATGGCGGTGGTGATGCCGCTGACTTCGCCGATGGCCGTGGTGATGGTCGCCACGGCGTCCACCGTGCTCCGGGTGGTGGTCTGGATAGCGTTGATCTGGCCCGAGATCTCCTCGGTCGCCTTGGCGGTCTGGTTGGCCAGGCTCTTGACCTCGTTGGCGACGACGGCGAAGCCCTTGCCCGCTTCGCCCGCGCGCGCCGCCTCGATGGTGGCATTCAGCGCCAGCAGGTTGGTCTGGGCGGCGATGTCGTTGATCATGCGCGCCACCTCGCCGATCCGGGTAACCGCATCGGCCAGTTCGTTGATGGTCGTGCCCGCCTGCGTCGCGGCCTCGACCGCGCGGTCGGTCGTGGCGGTCGCGGCACCCACCTGCTGGCCGATCTCGCCGATGGAGGCCGACAATTGTTCCGAGGCCGAGGCCACGTTCTGGGCGTTGGCGAGCGCCTGGGCGGCGGCGGCGGCCACGTTCTGCGAGGTCGAACTGACCAGTTCGGCCGAGGCGGCCATTGCCAGGGCGTTGCTGCGCATGGCGCCAGTGCGGGTCGCCACCTTCTCCACGGCGACTCGGGTCTCGCGCTCCACCGTGTCTGCCATGGCACGGAGCGCAGCCAGCTTCCCTTCCTCGGCGCGGACGCGCTCTTCCTCCTGGGCGGCACGGAGGCGTCCGGCCTCCAGGGCGTTGTCCTTGAACACCTGGACAGCGCGCGCCATGGCGCCGACCTCGTCGGTACGGCCGGTCGCGGGCACCTCGATGTCCAATTCGCCCGAGGCGAGGCGGCGCATGACCTCCGCCTGCTGGCGCAGGGACATATAGATGCCGCGGGCGATGGCGCCGCCCAGCACGACCAGCAGCAGGGTTCCGCCGGCCAGGGCCAGCATCACGCTGCGTCGGGCGAAGGCGTCCTCGCTCTTGCGCGCCTCGGCAGCCTTGGCCGCCTGTTCGTCGGCGCGCTTGGTCAGGGCGGCCACCTTGGGCTCCATTCCGTCGTAGCTGTCCGATAGGTGGGTGGAGAGGGTGCCCAGGCGCAGGGTGGCCTCCACCACCAAGCCAAAGTCGCGATGATAGGATGCCATCTTGGCGGCGATGTCGGTGCGCACGTCGGTGGGCAAGGCGGTGGCGTCCAGCACCCTGGCAAACTCCTGGGCGCGCTTCTCCATCTCGGCGTGATATTTGGGATCACGGCGGGCGAGGAAGTCCTTTTCGGTGCGGCGCATTTGTAGCATCAGCACCGTCAGCGGCAGTTCCTCATGGGCCTTCAACGCTTCCTCCACCGCGTGGACGGAACTGCGCAGCGAGCCCATCAGGCCGTCATTCTCGTTAAATCCGATGGTGCGCTGAGCGACCACGGCCTGGGCGAAGACGTCGGCATAGCCGTCGATGCCGGTGCGGATGGCGCGGGCGGCGTCGGCATCTTGGCCGGCAGCGTCGCTCTCGATGGCGGTCAGGTGAGTGCGGGCAGCGGCGACGCTGCGGGCGTGGGCGGCGATATATTCGTCGGTGCGCCGCGCCAGGAAGTCTTTCTCGCGTCGACGGGCGTCCAGCAACGAGAAGGCCAGTCCGTTGGCCTGGTCCTTGAGCTGCGCCGCCTGCGCCGCTTGTTCGGCCAGGCGGGACTGGGCGGCGCTGCCGGTGAAGACAACCGCGGCGATGACGGCAAAGATGGCAATGGCGACGGCGACGATGGCGCCGATCTGCGCCTTCAACGGAAAGCGCGTCAGAACCCGCTGCATGAAAACCTCCCCAACGGCTTTTCATACTTTAGGGGAGGACCATACCCTTGGGGTCGAAATGCGGCAAACCTACACGTGTTACGGTTTTGTGATCATTGTGCGCGATCAGCGGATATGGACCGTTGTTGCCTAAAATAATTCCTCGTCCCCACCGACGTCGGAAGGAGGGGTGGGCTCACGGCCGTGCAGGGCGTCTATCAGGCGGCGGCGCCAGTCGGCCAGGGAGACGTTGGAGGCCATGGATTCGATCCAGGAATCCAGCATGGCTTCCGTCTCAGGCACGTGGGCGGTGGCGCGGGTGGAGGCGACCAGTTCGGCATGCTGGACGCGCAAGGTCTGCAACACCGAGGCCACCTGTT
>DATJKV010000468.1:0-2780 GCA_035491155.1 Magnetospirillum sp.
ATTTTCAATCGGCTTCCGCGCGGTCTCTGAAACCGCAAGTTATTTGAAGCTGCACGACCTGATCCAGGACGATGCCATCGACCTGCTGGTGACCTCCAGCGAACTGGAGGAAAACGACACCGGCTTCCTGATCTCGGAGATGCGCAACCAGCGCCTGGGCAGCAATCCCTTCCTGGTGGTGATCACACTGGCGCCTAATGCCGAGCCGGACTACGTGAAGAAGGTGATCGATACCGGCACCGACGACCTGTTGCTGATGCCGGTGCAGCCCGGCCAACTGATCCTGCGCATCCAGAAGCTGGCGCGCACGCGCAAGCCCTTCGTGGTCACCCACGACTATACCGGCCCCGACCGCCGCACCAAGGCGCGCGCCTTCGAAGGGCCGCAGGCGCCCATGCTGGAAGTGCCCAATCCGCTGAGGTTCCGCGCCGAGGCCAAGACCTTGGATGGCACCCGCTTGGCCCGCCAGATCGCCGAATCCGGTCAAACTATGAACCGCATGAAGATCGAGCGTTATGCGGTGCAGTTGGACTGGCTGGTCAACCACATCCACGCCTGCATCCGCGATGGCGTGGTCAGCGATCAAACTGAGCTGGCGCCCTATACCCACACCCTGAACACCGTCGCCACCGACATGGCCAAGCGCATGCAGGGCACCCCCACCGAACCCCATGTGCCACCGGTGCTCGAAGTGCTGACGATCGCGAAGAAGATGGAGACGGCCGAGGGTAAGGTGAGCTTCCCCGAGCTGGAGCGGCTCAACACCCTGTCGCGAACCATCAACCGCACCTTGGGCGCGACGGCCCGGGCGGCGGCAGCGCCCACCACCGCGCCTTGCGCCCCGGCGGCTCCGCCCGAGCCGCCCGCCGCCATTCCGGCAGCACCAGTCCTGGCAGCCCCAATGGGCGGAAGCGGAGTGCCGACTTAGCAGGGAAAGCCGAATTTCCCCGTCATTCCCGCGAAAGCGGGCATCCATGTATCCGCCTAAATCTTACCCCAACATGGCCCCCGCTTTCGCGGGGGTGACGAGATGCTGGGGAGATGGAAACCTCAGCCCGCAGCCGCTTCCTTGCCCTTCTTGGCCGCCGGCTTCTTGGCCGGAGCCTTCTTGGCGGCGGCTTTCTTGGGCGCGGCCTTCTTCTTCTCGGCACCGTCGCCAGCCTCGGCCTTGGGCGCCGCCTTCTTGGCCGCAGCCTTGCGGACCGGCTTGGCGGGAGCCTTGGCGGCCTTGGCATCAATCAGGCGGATGGCCTCTTCCAAGGTGACCGTGTTGGGGTCCGCGTCCTTGGGCAGGGTGGCGTGGATGCCGTCGGACGATACGTAGGGGCCATAGCGCCCCTCATGCACGGTGACCGGCTTGCCGGCGCGCTCGCCCAGGGTCTTCAGGGGTTCAGCCCCCTTCTTGGCACGGGCCTGGGACAGCAGTTCGACGGCGCGGTTCATGCCGATGGTCAGGACGTCGTCATCCTTGGCCAGCGACTTGTAGACGCCGTCGTGCACCAGATAGGGTCCGAAACGGCCAACGCCGGCGGAAATCTTCTTCTTGGTCTCGGGATGAAGGCCCACCTCGCGCGGCAGCTCCAACAGCTTGCAGGCGATCTCAAGCGTGACGCCTGAGGGCTCCAGGCCCTTGTACAGCGATACCCGCTTGGGCTTGGCGCCTTCGCCCAACTGCACGTACCAGCCATAGGGCCCCTTGCGCAGCGAGACCATCTCGCCGGTGGCGTGAGCGCCCAGTTCCTTCGGCCCCTCGGCGCCTTCCGCCGGGGCTTCGCCATCGGTGGCGATACCCAGCGGGCGGGTGAAGCGGCATTCGGGATAGTTGGAGCAGCCGATGAAGGCGCCGAACTTGCCCAGCTTCAACGACAGCCGGCCGGAATTGCAGGTGGGGCACAGGCGCGGATCGTGGCCGGTGCCGTCATCGGGGAAGAAATGGGCGCCCAGTTCGGCGTCCAGCGCCTCGATCACGTCGGAGATGCGCAGTTCCTTGGTGCCGTCGACCGAAGCCGAGAACGCCTTCCAGAAATCCTCCAGCACCTTGCGCCAGTCGATCTGCCCGCCGGAAATCTCGTCCAGCTGGTTCTCCAGGTCGGCGGTGAAGTTGTACTCCACGTAGCGGCCGAAGAACTGCTCAAGGAAGGCGGTGACCAGACGGCCGCGATCCTCGGGGATGAAGCGGCGCTGATCCAGGCGTACGTAATTGCGCTCCTGCAGCACCGACAGGATCGAGGCATAGGTGGAAGGCCGGCCGATGCCCAGCTCTTCCATGCGCTTGACCAGGCTGGCTTCCGAATAGCGCGGCGGCGGCTGGGTGAAGTGCTGGTCGGGACGCACGCCCTGGCGCTTCATGTCCTCGCCTTCCGACACGTCGGGCAGCAGCCGCTCGGATTCGTCGTCCTCGGCGCCGGGCGCGGGGGCGTCGTCCTTGTCCTCGCGGTAGACCTTGAGGAAGCCGTCGAACACCACCACCGAACCGGTGGCGCGCAGCACGGTCTTCTGGTCGTCCGAGGCGATGTCCACCGCCACCTGGTCCAGTTCGGCCGCCGCCATCTGGCTGGCGACGGTGCGCTTCCAGATCAGCTCGTACAGCTTCAGCTGCTCACGGTCCAGGTACTTGGCCACCTGGTCGGGGCGGCGGAACATGTCGGTGGGACGGATGCACTCGTGCGCTTCCTGGGCGTTCTTCGCCTTGGTCTTGTACAGGCGCGGCGCATCGGGGACGTAGCCCTTGCCGAAATCCTTGCCGATCAGGTCGCGGGCGTTGGGCACGAGTTTTGGGC
>DATJKV010000469.1:0-6419 GCA_035491155.1 Magnetospirillum sp.
AGGCGGCGCGCCAGCGCCCGCATCAACGCCAGCTCGCGCAGGACCGGCAGCCTTGGACCGGCGGTGGCGCTGACCAAGGTGCGATGGAAGCGCAGGCCCTCCACCACCTCCTCGGCCTCCGAGGGCGCGCTGTGCTTCCAAGAGGTGACGTGGGCGGTGCGCCATCCCAGCTTGTGCTGGTGGCGCAGGATGGACAGGGTCCGGAACGTGTAACCGCTATGCATGGGGACCGAGTGGTCCAGGACGTGAAGGATGGTGGGCACGATCACCCCCTCGGGCAGTGGGATCGGAATTTGGCCGCAGCGCAGGGCCGCGCGACAACGGTGCCTTCGGCCATCGGCCGCAGGTCCGTGTCTCGCCTTTCGTCACCCCTCGACCTGCCGCAAGTCGGGTGTTCCATTGCCGGCTACCGGCGCCGCCGCCGGGAATGGAAAATCGGCCTGCGCCAATTGATGCGGAGCCGGATTCTTGTCCATCGTCCGCCGCTCGCTGATCCTCTCGTTCGTCGAGAAGTACAGCGTCCTTGCCATCACCATCGTCTCCACCGTGGTCCTGGCCCGCCTGCTGACGCCGCTGGAGACGGGGCTGTATTCGGTGGCGGCGGGCATGGTCAACCTGGCGCAGATGGTGCGCGAGCTCGGCGTCGGCACCTACATCGTCCAGGAACAGGAGCTCACCCCCGCCCGCCTGGGCACCGCCCTCGGCATCTCGCTGGTGGCAGGCATCACCGTCGGCGGCCTGTTCATCGCCGGATCAGCTCCCCTGGCCCAGGCCTTCGGCGACCCGCGGCTGGGGCCGGTGATCGCGGTGCAAAGCCTGAATTTCTTCGGCGTGGCGGTGGCTTCGGTGGGCTTCGCCCTGCTGCGCCGGGCCATGAACTTCACCGCCATGCTGCGCATCGGCATCGTGGCATGCCTGGCCCACGGCGCGGCCTCGATCCTGCTGGCGAACTGGGGCTACGGCGCCCTCGGCATGGCCTGGGCGTCGGTGCTGAACGTGGCGGTGACGGTGGCCGGCGTGCTGGTGTGCCATCCGGGCGAATTGCTGGTCCGCCCGCGCTTCGGCGAGTGGCGCCGCGTGCTGGGCTTCGGTGGAATCTCGGCTGCCGGCCAGGTGCTCCAGGCGGTGGGCGAGCGCAGCCCCGACATCATCGTCGGTCGGGTGCTGGGCTTCGAGCTGGCCGGCCTGTTCAGCCGTGGCAACAGCCTGGTGAGCCTGTTCGAACAAGCGCTGATGGACGCCATCACCCCGGTGGCCCATGGCGCCTTCGCCCAGATCAGCCGGGCACGCCAGGATCTGGCCGAGCCCTTCCTGCGCTGGCTGGCCTGCCTGACGGTGGTGGCGTGGCCGGCCCTGGGGCTGATGGCCGCGCTGGCCACCCCCATCTTCCTGCTGGCCTTCGGCGACCAATGGTTGGGCGCCGTTCCCACCGGACGCGTCCTGTGCCTGGCCGCCGCGTGGTGGGTGATCGGCCGGCTGTGCGCGGCCCTGGTCAACGCCGCCGGCACCGTGCGCCCGCTGCTGGGCGTGCAGATGGTGGCGGTGCCGGTGCTGGTGGCGGCGCTGCTGGCCGGGGCCATGGTCTCCATTGAGGCCGCCGCCGCCGGCATGGTGCTCAGCTGCGCGCTCCAGGCCGTGCTGTCGCTGCGTGTGGCCAGGGCAGTCACCGGAACGGCTTGGCGCTCCATCCTGCTCACCATGGCGCAGAATGCCGCCATCACGGCGATCACCCTGGCCGGGCCAGTGCTGATCCTGGCCCTGGGCCTGATGCCGGCGCAATCGCCCTGGCTGGGCGCGGTGACCGGCGGCGGTGTGGCGGTGTTCTGCTGGCTGGCCTCTGTGCTGGTGCTCGACCACCCCATCAAGAGCGAGATCGCAACGCTGTTCCCCCGCCTGAGGCTGCCGCGCACCCAGCCCGAAGCGAAATGAGGAATGTCCATGGAGGACCTGCTTTTCCTGGCCCAGCGCCTGCCCTATCCGCCCACCAAGGGCGACAAGATCCGCTCGTTCAACCTGCTGCGCCATCTGGCCGGACGCTACCGGGTGCACCTGGGCTGCTTCGTCGACGACCCGGCCGATCTGGCCCATGTGGACACGCTCAGGGACATGGTGGAAAGCGCAGCCATCCTGCCGCTGGACCGCCGCGTCGCCACCGTGCGCAGCCTCAGCGGGCTGGCGACCGGGCAGGCGCTCAGCCTCGGCTTCTACCGTGACCGCCGCATGGAGCGCTGGCTCGATGCGCTGATGCGCAAGGTGCGGCCGCCGCAAGGCTTCGTGTTCTCGTCGCAGATGGCGCAATACGTCACCGGCAGCCGGCGCCCCGCCCGGCTGGTGTGCGATTTCTGCGACGTGGATTCCCAGAAGTGGCGCCAATATGCGCTGCGCCGGCGCTTTCCCCTGCGCTGGCTCTATGACCGTGAAGGCCGGCGGCTGCTGGAATTCGAGCGCCGGGCGGCCCTGGGTGCCGATGTGGTGCTGCTGGTATCGCCCCAGGAGCGCGACCTGTTCTGCGCCCTGGCCCCCGAGGCGGCGGCGCGCACCCATGCGCTGGAGAACGGTATCGATGCCGATTTCTTCTCGCCCGAGCGCCTCTATCCCATCCCCTCCTCGGAGGGCGGGCCCATGGCCGTGTTCACCGGCGCCATGGATTACTGGCCCAACGTCGAAGCCATGCAGTGGTTCGTGGCCGAAATCATGCCGCTGCTGCGTCGCCGCGCGCCCAATTTCCGGCTGGCCATCGTCGGCGCCAATCCGGTGCCGGCGGTGCAGGCGCTGGCCCGGGCCGACGGTGTGGCGGTGATCGGCCGGGTGCCCGACACCCGCCCCTGGCTGGCCCATGCCGACGTAGTGGTGGCTCCGCTGCTGACGGCAAGGGGCGTGCAGAATAAGGTGCTGGAAGGCATGGCCATGGCCCGGCCGGTGGTCGCCACCCCGGCCGCCCACGAAGGGCTGGATGCCGGGCCGGGCCGCCACCTGCTGGTGGCCGATGGCGCCCAGGCCTTCGCCGACGCCGTGCTGGCTGCTATCGACGGGACGCCAAGGATCGGCGCGGCGGCACGATCCCAGGTAGTCGGCCGCTACGGCTGGGCGGCGCGCTTCGCGGCGCTGGACCGGCTGATGGCCGGGCTGCCTTGACCGATGTCTCGTCCGGATCGCGCATGGCCAGCAGCCCCCGGGTGTGGCCGGTCAGCCCCGCCTGGGCGTTGACGTAGGCCCACCACGCGACCACGGCGAAGGCGGCGAGGGACGCCAGGAAGAACAGACCGTTCATCACCAGACCTTGTAGCCGAACCCGGAAAGGACATTGGCACGGGTTCGCCAAAGACAAGACCACGCCACCAGGATCGGGAGCCATGCGAGACGGGATATTCATGCTGGTCATCTTGGCCGCTCTGCCCATGGCATTGCGCTATCCGCACATAGGCCTGCTGGCCTGGTGCTGGATCTCCAACATGCTGCCGCACCGGGCGACCTTCGGCTTTGCCTCGACCCTGCCGGTCAACGCCATCATCAGCGCCGTCACCCTGGTCGGCATCGCCGCATCCAAGGACCGCCGGATGCCGCCCTGGAACAGCTTCACCATGGCGGCGCTGGCCCTGATCCTGTGGACCGGCGTCACCACCGCCGGCGCCTTCGACGTGTCCTGGTCGACGGAATATTTCACCCGGACGGCCAAAATGTGGTTCTACGTCATGCTGGTGATGATGGTCATGTACGACCGGGTGCGCATCCACGCCCTGGTGTGGATGATGGTGATGTCCATGGGCTATTACGGCGTCAAAGGCGGGCTGTTCCTGGTCGCCACGGCCGGCGCCTATCGGGTCGAAGGGCCGCCGGACACCGCCTATTCCGACAACAACACCCTGGCGCTGGCCGTGGTCATGGTGCTGCCGCTGATGGTCTATCTGCTGCGGCAAAGCCGCAACCGGCTGGCCCATATCGGCCTGTGGCTGGCCATGCTGACTTCGGTGCTGGCCATCCTGGGCAGCTATTCGCGCGGCGGCTTCATCGCGCTGGGCATCGTGATGGCGCTGATCTGGGCGCAAAGCCGCCACCGGTTGCGCACCGCCCTGGGTGCGGCGGTCATCGGCGCCGCGGTGCTGTCGGCCATGCCGAGCCAGTATTTCGAGCGCCTGTCCACCATCCGCGACGCCAAACACGACGAATCTTTCCAGGGCCGCACCCGCAGCTGGGGGCTGGCCCTCACCATCGCCCAGGAGCGGCTGACCGGGGCCGGGTTCTATGGCCCGCAACGCCCAGAAGTCTACAACCACTACCTGCCCGACCAGACGCCGCTGGCGGCCCATAGCATCTATTTCCAGGTGCTGGGCGAGCACGGCTTCATCGGCCTGGGCCTGTTCCTGCTGACGGCGCTGATGGCCTGGCGCCAGGCCGGAGTGGTCATCCGCTGTACCGCCGGGCGGCCGGAATGGCTGTGGGCCAACGATTTGATGCGCCTAAGTCGCGTCAGCCTGGTCGGCTATTACATCGGCGGCGCGGCGCTCAGCGTCGCCTATTTCGAGATCACCTGGACCCTGTGGGGGCTGGCGGCCGTGCTGTATGAACAGATCCGGCCGCTGCGCAGCCCGGCCAAGCCTCAGGGCCTGACCGCCTCCTTGGCCTCGGGCAAGGCCGGATAGGGCTTCAGCCCGGCGGCGGCGCGGTCGGGATGCCAGGCGGCCTCGTCGGCCTTGCGCCCGCCGACCACCAAATTGCCGTTGCCCAGAACCGGCTTGATCTTGCTGCGCATCAAGGTGCCGTAGGGATGGTCGACGATGATGGTGTTGCCCTCGAGCCGCAGGCTGTTGGCGGTGTAGCTCATCCCCTCCAGGCCATAGCCGATCAGTTCGTGATTGGAGCTGGCCGGCCCCTTTTCCAGCACCGAATTGCGGATCACCACTTCGCCGCCGTTGCACACGTCCACCAGCCGGCTGTCCACCCCGTCCAACGAGGCGATGACGCTGTCCTCGATCACCGTGCGGGCGGCGCGGCTTTTCACCTCGTGCCCCTCCGAGACGCTGGACAGGATGCTGCTGCGGCGGATGGTCAGGCTGTCGGAATGGCCGATATAGAGGCCATGGGCCTGGCCGTCATTGCCCAGCCGCTCGAACCGGCTGTCCTCGACCAGCACGGTGCCGGAATCGTTGGCGGTCAACACACCTTCCTCGCTGTCGTGGAAATAGACCCGGCGCAGGGTGAGGTTGCGCCCCTCCAGCCGGACGCAGGCGCCGTTGCCGTCATCCACCCGGATGTGTGAGCACTCGATGCCCTCGATCACCGTGTCGTTGCCCTGCGCCACCAGTGCCGCCTTGCCGTCGGCGGCCATGCCGCGCAGATGGGCGCCGGGCTCGCCGCGAATGGTGACGCGGTTGGCGGTAACGATGCCGGCTTGGCGATAGGTGCCGGCGGCCAGCACCACCACGCCGCCGTCCCGCACATGGTCCAGGGCATCCTGAAGGGTGTGGGCGGAGCAGGTGGGACAGACCCGGATGCCCTTTTCGGCGGCCACGGCCGGAACCGCCGCCAGGATGGCGAACACCAGGGCAAGGCAAGACTTGGTCATGGCGACATCCTTTCGTCCAACAGCCGCCCCCAGGCGGCGACCATGCCGGCCTGGTCGTAGCTGGCGATGGCGTGGGCCCGGTTGGCCTGGCCCAGGCGGCGGCGCAAATCCGGGGTGCAGGCCAGGACGCGCAGGCTCTCGGCCAGCCGCGCCGCATCGGGCGGCACCACATAGGGCCAATTGTCCTGCGGCAGCATGCGCCGGACGTCGCCCACGTCGCAGGCGGCGACGGGCAGGCCGCTGGCCATGGCCTCGATCAGGCTGACCGGCATCTGCTCGGTGTCCGAGGACAGGGCGAAGATGTCCAGCTGGGACAGCACCCGCTCGGGCGCCGCCATGGGGCCCAGCAACAACACATTGTCTTCCAGCCGCAAGCGCCGGACCGTCGCTTCCAGTCGCTCGCGCTCGGGGCCGCCGCCGACGATTACCAGCCGGGCGGAGATGGCCGGCGGCACTTGGGCGAAGGCCTCGATCAGCCGTCCGAGATTCTTCTCCGGCCGCAATGCCGCCACCGTGCCCACCAGCACCTCGCCGGGCCGGCGGCGCAAGTCCTCGCCCTCGGTGCAAGGGCGGCCGAAGCGCTCCAGATCGATGCCGTTGGGAATGTAGCGCAGGCGGCCGGGATTGAGCCGCCATTGCTCGGCGGCGATGGCGCACAGGGTCCGCGAGGGCAAGACCACGACGCTGCCCCAGGCCAGCACCAGCCGGCGGAACATCACCCGGCGGAAGAGCTGGCCGGAGGCCTCGTCCGGGCCGAAGCCGTCCTCCACATGGACATGGGGCGCCAGGTGGGGAAGATTCGCCAGCGCCCATTCCATGGAGCCCCAATTGTAGGTGAGCAGCAAATCCGGTCGCA
>DATJKV010000470.1:0-1616 GCA_035491155.1 Magnetospirillum sp.
CCGCCCGCGCCAGGTGACGGAGCGGCCGCAGAAGGTGGCGACGAAAAGGGCAAGGGACAGCAGATCGCGGGCGACGATGCGCCACAGCGGCGAGGGCGGCAGGGACAAAGCGTGTTCTTCTCCCCGCACCGCCAGCCAGCGGCAGGCCAGCGCCAGGAACAGCAGCGGCCATAGCGGGGTGGGGGCCAGCCCCCAGGCAAGCGCAGGTTGGGTGACCACCGAGGCCAGCGCCGAGAACGGGGCGACGCTGGCAATGGTACGGCCCCAGCGAAGCTCGTGAGCGGCAAGCTGGGCGAACCGGGTCTCGGTCACCCGGGTCTCCACCAATTGGGGCGCCAGCGCGATCGATAGTCCGCTCTCGCGCACCAACCGGCCCAGGTGGTAGTCGTCGGCGAGCGTGTCGGCGATCTTCTCGAAGCCGCCCACCCGCTCCAGCGTCTCCCGGGTCAGCGCCATGGTGGCGCCGAAGCAGCCGTCCTTGCGGCCCAGGGCAGTGGCGACCAGGGCGGCGGGCAGGAAGGAATGGTTGATGCCCATGGCGGCCATGGCGCTCCAGCCGTCGGATTCCGGCCGCCCTACGTACAGGCAGGTGGCCAGCCCCACGCCGGGTTCGGCCAAGGTGCCGGCCACCGCGTCCAAATAGCCTGGTCCCGTTCGCATGTCGCTGTCCGAAATCACCAGGACGCCGTCCGCCGCCTCGGCCGTCATGGTCATCAAATTGCCCACCTTGGCGTTGGCAGCGCCGGTAGAACCGCTGACCACCAGACGGATATCGGCGTGGGGCAGGCGGTCCTTGAGGGTGCGCACGACCTCGACGGCGGGGTCGGCCGGGTCCTTGATGCCGCAGACCATGCGCAGGCACGGCCAATCCTCGTCCCAAAATCCGGCGAGGTCATCCAGCAGGTGCGGTTCGGCGCCGCACAGGGGCTTCATCAGGGTGACCGGTGGCCGTTGCAGGGGCGGCGGCAACTTGCGGGCGGCGAACCGGGCCACCAGCACGGCCCCGGCCAGATGGAATACACAGCCGGTCAGCACGACGCCGGCTAAAACCCAGACGGCGATCATCCAGACGGCGACATTCATGGCTTGGCCTGGTCGGTGGCGCGGCGCTCCAGTGTTTCGGCCAGGGCATCGGCACCCTTGGATTTCAGCACGGCCTGGAATTCGGCGCGGCGCACCGCCAGTTGGCTGATGCTCCCCTCCAACAGGATGTCCTCGACGCGCCAGCCGCCGGGTTGCTCGCGCACCAGATAGGTCAACAGTACCTTCTCGCCGCTGGACGGGATGATGTGACTGGGTACCAGCATGCCGCCACCATGGGCCGGGTTGGGCGTGCCGACCTCGAAGCGCTCGCCGTCCCAACTGTCGAACTGGCGGGCATAGGTGGCTACGGTGTAATGGGTGAACCCCTGAACGACCTTCTCGATCTGCTCGGGCGTCGCCTTGGATGCCTGCGAGCCCATGGCGGTGCGGGTCATGCCGGGCATGTCGAAGACGTCGGATATGACGGGTGCGAGCTTGCGCTCGCGCCCATCGAAGCCCAATTGCGGGCCCTCTTTCATCGCCGCCAGCAGGGCATCGTACAGGCGGTTGACGGGGGCGGTGGGTTCCTCGGC
>DATJKV010000471.1:0-1649 GCA_035491155.1 Magnetospirillum sp.
GGACGCCCCTCTGGAAATCCGCTTTCACAATCTCGACCCCTCCGCCGCCATGGAAACCGCCATTCGCGAGCGGGTGGACCGGCTGAACAAGCTATATCCGCGCCTGACCCGTTGCCTTGTAGCGGTCGAGGCGCCCCACCGCCAGCACCGCAAGGGCAACCAATGGGAGGTCCATATAGACCTGTGGGTGCCGGGCGGGCATCTGGCGGTGACGCGCGAGCCGCACCGAACCCGCGACAAGTACGCGAATCCTGACGTCTACACCGCCATGCGCGATGCCTTCGACGTGGCCGAGCGCCGGTTGCTGGAATACAAGCAGCAGATCAACGGCGACGTGAAGCCGCATGAGGATTTTTTCCACGGGCAGGTCTCGGTGCTGCACCCCGACCGCGACCATGGCTTCATCCTCACCAATACCGGCACCCAGCTTTACTTCCACCGCAACTCGCTGATGGACGGCGCGCTGGAGGACCTGGCCGCCGGCCAGCCGGTCCATTACATCGAGACGGTGGGTGATACCGGCCCCACCGCCGCCAAGGTCTGGCCCGCTTCCGAGCACCGGGGAGGGTAGACAAGGAAAAAGCCCCTCTCCCGGGAGAGGGGCTTTCCGTCTCTTTGGCGCTTAAACTGCCGTGCCGCCCACGGTCAGGCCGTCCAGGCGCAGGGTGGGCTGGCCGACGCCCACCGGCACGCCTTGGCCGTCCTTGCCGCAGGTGCCGATGCCGGGGTCGAGCTGCAAATCGTTGCCGATCATGGTGACGCGGGTCAGCGCATCGGGGCCGTTGCCGATGATGGTGGCGCCCTTGACCGCCGGGCCGATCTTGCCGTTCTCGATCAGGTAGGCCTCGGTGGCGGCGAAGACGAACTTGCCCGAGGTGATGTCCACCTGGCCGCCGCCGAAATTCACCGCATAGATGCCCTTCTTCACCGACGAGATGATCTCGCCCGGCTCCGTGTCGCCGGCCACCATGAAGGTATTGGTCATGCGCGGAATCGGCGCGTGGGCATAGGATTGGCGCCGGCCGTTGCCGGTGGCCTTGGCGCCGGAAAGTCGGGCGTTGAGGCGGTCCTGGATGTAGCCGGTCAGGATGCCGTCCTCGATCAGGGTGGTGCGCGACGACGGCGTGCCCTCGTCGTCGATGGTGATGGAGCCGCGGCGGTCGGGCAGGGTGCCGTCGTCCACCACGGTGACGCCCTTGGCCGCCACCCGTTGGCCGATCATCCCCGAGAAGGCCGAAGTGCCCTTGCGGTTGAAGTCGCCCTCCAGGCCGTGGCCCACCGCCTCGTGCAGCATGACGCCGGGCCAGCCCGGGCCCAACACGATGCTCATCTCGCCGGCGGGGGCGGGGATGGAATCCAGGTTCACCGACGCTTGGCGCAGGGCCTCGTCCACGCAACGGTGCCAGTGGTGGGTGGCGATGACGCCGTCATAGGTGAAGCGGCCGCCCATGCCGTGGCTGCCGGTTTCCATGCGGTCGCCCTGGCCCAGCACCACCGAGACGTTGATGCGCACCAGCGGCCGGATGTCGGCGGCGTGGCCGCCATCGGCGCGCAGGATGTAGACCGCCTGCCACGACCCGGACAGCGAGGCCGACACCTGGCGCACCCGGGGTTCACGGCCCCGGGCGTAGGCATCGATCTCCTCCAGC
>DATJKV010000472.1:0-6576 GCA_035491155.1 Magnetospirillum sp.
CTTCAGCAGCAAGTCGCCCACGTGGTGGCCCAGGGTGTCGTTGATGTCCTTGAACTTGTCCAGGTCCAGGAACATCAGCGCCACCCGGTGGCCCAGCCGCTTGGCCTGAAGCAGGGCGCTGCGCAGGCGTTCCTGGAACAGGACCCGGTTGGGCAGGTTGGTCAGCGAGTCGTGGTGCGCCAGATGATGGATGCGCGCGGCCGCCAGCTTGCGTTCGGTAATGTCGCGACCAACCAGAACCATGCCGCGGCGGGCGCCATCCTCCTCCTCGAACAGCGGAATCTTGACCACGTCGAAGACCTTGGTGCCGCGGTCCGGCGTGTGCACTTCCTTCTCGTAGCTGATGGGGCGGCCTTCTCGCCAGGCACGTTCATCCGATTCGGTGCTGGCCCGCAGGAAGTCGCCCTGGTGGCGCGACAGCCGGGCCAGTTCGAAGCCCGAGCGGCCGTGGTAGTCCACGCCTTTCAGCCCGGCGATCTCCAGGTAGAAGTCGTTGGCCACCAGCCAGCGGCCCTTGCCGTCCTTGAAGCAGACCAGATCCGGCATGGCGTTGATCAGGGTGGTCAGCCATTCCTTCTGGCTGCGCAGTTCCTGTTCCGCCGCCTTGCGCTCGGTGATGTCGTGGGCGATGGCGACGAACAGGCGCTGGCCGCCCAGTTCCATGGCGCTGACCGACAGCTCCAGCGGGAAGGTGGCGCGGATCTTGCGCAGCCCGGTGACCTCGCGCCGCTGGTCCAGCACCTGGGTCAGCATCAGGGTGCCGTCGGCGTCGGCCAGTTCCGGGACCAGCACGGCAATGGACTTGCCGACGATCTGGAACGGGTCGTAGCCGAAGATGCGCTCGGCCGCCGGATTGTAGGTGCCGATGGCGCCGTCCTCGCCGAAGGTGATGATGGCGTCGGCGGTGTTGTCGACGATGGCGCGGTTGTGCAGCTCGGACAGGCGGTAATTCTCGGCCAGCGCTTCCATGGTGCGCGCCTGCTGGCGCAGTAGCGCCTCGCGGTGGGCCATGTTGGTGACGTCGAACACCTGGATCAGGCAGGCCCGGCCCTCGGCCGCCGGGACCGGCTTGACCACCACGATCTGGTGCATGGGCTCGGCCCGGCCCGGCACCTTGCCGTGGTGGACCAGGGGGAACAGCCGCTTGTTCAGCGACGACGACAGCATGGCCGACATGCCGCGCGTCAGGGCGTCGCCCACGGCGCTGGCGATGCGGGTCGAGGCCAGCTGCGGGAACACCTCCACCAAATCGGCGCCCAGGGCGTTCTCGGCATCGATGCCCGCCGCCTTGGCCATCCACGCGTTCCACAGAACGATGCGTCCGTCGCCGTCAATCAGCACCAAGCCAATCTCGCTGGCGTCCGAAAGGGCGCGGAACAGCTCGTCGGGACGGATCGTGGGCATGGATCTCCCGTCAGCCGGCCAGTTGCTTGGCGACGTAGGTCTGGACCGCATCCACGAAGTGGCGGGCCGAGACGATGTCCATGACGAAGGCGAGATAGCCGTTCACGTCCTTCTTGAGCAGTGAGAAGTCCACGTGCAGGAACATGACCATCTCTTCGTGCTCGAGCTCCTTGGGCTGGCCGAGCTCAAGGATGCGGGAACCGCGCCCGCGCACGTAGGTGGGCAGCGAGCCTTCCACCGGCAGGGCCAGCTGGTTGGCCAGACTTCCTAAGCAGGCGTTGAGGATGATGTTGCCCACCTCCAGCAGCGCTTCCTGTTCCAGCTCGGTCAGCTGCTCCAGCGGCACGTCCTCGCCCAGCATGTGGCGCACCAGGTCCAGGCTGCGCTTTTCCGGGAAGATCAGCAGGATGTCGCCGTAGAAGACGCCCTCGAAGTGCTGGCGCACGGCCACCGAATCGCAGCCCTGGGTCTCGTCCTCCAGCCGGGCGGCAGCCTGGCTTGGGGTCAGGAAGTCGACGAACGGCACCGACAGGTGCACCTCGTCCTCCACCAGTTGGGACAGCGATGACGCCGCGTGGCCGATGGCGATGTTGAGGATTTCGGTGACCGCGTCGCGCTCGGTCTCGCCGATGAAATCGATCATGGCGCACTGCCGGACAGGAAGGCCTGAAGCTCCTCGGGGCGCACGGGCTTGGCCAGGAAGCCAACCCCCAGGTCCTCGGCCTGATGGCGCACCGGGTCCTGGATGTTGGCGGTCAGCAAGGTGATGGGCAAAGCGGGAGCTTGCTCGCGCATGCGGCGCGCGGTCTCCAGGCCGCCGATGCCCGGCATGTTGACGTCCAGCACCACGAAGTCCGGCTTGGATTGGGCGAGCTTGTCCAGGGCATCCTCGCCGCTGACCGCCTCGACCACGGTCCAGCCGGGGCGGTCGACCTCGATCAGCCTGCGCGTCATCATGCGTGCCACCCGACTGTCATCGACCAACAGCACCGTCTTACCGCTCATCCACCATCTCCCAATGGAGTATCCCCGTCAGGGATACGCCCCTTGATGTGTGCCGGCCTGCTCTTGGCACTCCTTCAGGCCCAACCGGAATCTATGCTTGACGCGCGCAAGCACCGCAAGCCTAAAGTCCTTGTACCCGAGCCCGGTCGCGAGGTGTCCCATGCTGTCCCATCACTCCGCGCTCATCTATGTCATGGTCATGGTCTCTGCGGCCGACCGCAACATGACCGACGCCGAACTGCACACCATCGGCGAGATTGTCAGTTTCCTGCCCATCTTCCGGGACTACGACCCGGCGATGCTGCCCAAGGCCACAATAGCCTGCGCCGAATTGCTGGATTCCGAGGACGGCCTTGACCGCGCCTTCGGCGTCATCAAGGCGTCGCTGCCACCGCGCCTGCGCGAGACGGCCTACGCGCTGGCCTGCGATGTGGCCGCCTCGGACGGCGAGCCGCACCAAGAGGTACTGCGCCTGCTGGAGCTGCTGCGCCACCGCCTGGACATCGACCGCCTGATCGCCGCGGCCATCGAACGCGGCGCCCGCGCCCGCTTCATTCGCCCCAACGGGCACCACTAGCCGCCGCTTGCATTTCCAAGAAGGCGAGGGTACTTTCCCCGCCTTCCCTCGCGTGAATCTCGCGCGCCCGGGCGCCGGCGTAGCTCAGTTGGTAGAGCAGGGCTTTCGTAAAGCCAAGGTCGGGGGTTCGAGTCCCTCCGCCGGCACCAGCTAAATCAAGCACTTAGCACTCAGGTTGAAGCACGGCCGGTCAGCTGCGGAATCACTGCGGAATCGCCGGACGGTAACTCGCGGCGATAACGAGTAGCTGAAGGGCTTCCCGAACGGTTGCGCCGACCCATCGCGGCGCGCGCAATCAGCCCCTAGAAACTTGCCGATTAATCCATGATTACATTAGGGTCATTCCCGGGGGGAGTGTGCACATGCCCGATGACCTTATTCCTCATCTGCGCTTCGACGCCGCTGAGGTCGGCGCGAAGGATCGCCTTGAGGCTTGGCGCCAGCAATTGGCGCCCATGTTCGATGCCCTGCCGCAAATCGAGGGCGGGCAGCTGGACGCCCGTTTCGATCTCTACAATGTCGGTCCGATCCTGCTGGGCGGGGTGGACGCGCCGGCCCATCATTACCGGCGCGACAAGGCCTGGCTGGTCCGCAGCGACATCGACCACTATCTCCTCCACCTCTATCTCGACGGCGATTACGTCGGCCGGTTCGGCGAGCGTGACGTGCGGCTGCGCCCTGGCGACATCGAGATTCTGCATTTCGGCCAGACCATGGAGACCATGGCCTCGGCGTCGCGCACCTTCGGGGTCCTGATCCCCAAGGACGTGCTGGACCAGCGAGTTCGCGGCGCCGCCGATCTGCATGGCGTGGTGATCCGGCGCGAGGACCCGGCGGGCGCGCTGCTGGGCGCCTATCTGTACCGCCTGCGCGAGACGGTGGTCACCGCCCGCGCCGAGGATGCACCCATGATCGCCGAGAGCTGCATCGCCCTGGTGGCCGCCTGCCTGCGCCCCACCGCCGATGCCCTGGCGGCGGCCGAGCCGGTGCTGGCCGCCGTGGCTCAAGGTCGGATCATGGATCACATCGACGCCCGCCTGGACGATCCGGGCCTGTCCATCGACACGCTGTGCCGGGACTTCCGGGTCTCGCGCTCGTACCTGTACCGGCTGTTCGAGCCCCTGGGCGGTGTTGCCAACCATATCCGCCGCCGGCGCCTGCACCGCGCCATGGCCATGCTCATGGACCCCACGTGTCGGCAGCGGCGCATCGCCGACATCGCCTTCGCCTGCGGTTTCGCCGAGGAGCGGACGTTCAGCCGGGTGTTCCGCGCCGAGTTCGGCATGGCGCCGTCCGAGGCCCGCAACGCGCCGATCCTGAACGGCGACTTGCCAGGCCAGACCATGCTGGCCGAGTGGATTCTGAATCTGGGCCGGCCCGCGCGGCGCCCCTGACCCCTCCGTTTCCAGGCCGATGGGACAAACTGTCGGCATTTTGTGGACGCCTCGTCGCCTTCCTCTGCGGCACCCGGTGATATCGTCCCCCCTTGTCCAAGCGGCTGGGGACGTAGGGACGCGATGGGAATAAGGGCTCGTGCAGCGAGCCGCCGGTCGAATGTTGACATCGCCTTCCCCGAAGCGCCGCTGCGCTGGCTTGCGAGGGGATATTGCGAATGGCGATGTTTGGGGATGCCGGCTCTAGGGCGCGTTTCAGGGCGCTGCTGAGTCCGGTCATTGTGGTCCTGGCGATGCAGGCCGGCGCGGCCCTGGCCCAGTCGGTTATTCCCCCTTCCGCCAATCCCGACCTGCTGGAGCGGCAGTTCCAGCCCCCCGAGCAGCCGCTCTCGGGCGGCGAGGAAATCACCACCCCGCAAAAGGAAAGCGTCGAGGCGCCGCCCGGCGCCGAGGCCGCCACCTTCACCCTCAACAGCGTGGTGATCGAGGGGGCGACCGCCTTCGCCCCCGCCGACTTCCTGCCGCTGTACCAGGACCGCCTGGGCACTCGGGTTTCCGTTAAGGAGCTGTACGACCTCGCCCAGGCGATCACCGCCAAGTACACCGCCGCCGGCTATGTCCTCAGCCAGGCGGTGGTGCCGCCCCAGAAGATCAACGGCGACGGTATCGCCCGCATCCGGGTGATCGAAGGCTTCGTGGACAAGGTGATCATCGAGGGCGAGGTGAAGGGGCCGGTGGACCTGCTGAAGGCCTACGGCGCCAAGATCTCCGCCGACCGGCCGCTGCGCCTGAAGACGCTGGAACGCTACCTGCTGCTGGCCTCGGACCTGCCGGGTGCGGCGGCCAGCGGCACGCTAAGGCCGTCCGAGACCATTCCCGGCGCCGCCGATCTGGTGTTCGAGATGCACCACAAATCCGTGGATGCGGTGGGCAGCCTGGACAACCGCGGCAGCCGCTTCCTGGGGCCGTGGCAGGCGACGGCGGGCGTGACCCTGAACTCGGTGCTGGGCCTTTACGAGCGCACCAGCCTGCTCTACGCCGCCACGCCCCTCCAGCCGCAGGAAATGAAGTACCTGCACGCCCAGCACGACGAGGAGGTGGGCAGCGAGGGCACCAAGCTGTCGGTGGATGCCGGCTATACCGCCGCCCACCCCGGCTTCACCCTGAAGGACGCGGCGGTGCGATCCTACGGCCACGTGGTGGGCCTGGGCGCCAGCCATCCGCTGATCCGCAGCCGGGCCGAGAACCTGATCCTGCGCGGCCGCTTCGACTTCCGCGATTCGGAAACCGACCAGGACGTCACCACCACCGTGTCCGAGGACCGCCTGCGCAGCCTGCGCCTGGGCGGCAGCTACGACTGGGTGGACACCTGGACGTCCGTGCCGGCGGTCACCCTGGTCAGCCTGGAGCTGAGCAAGGGCCTGGACATCCTGGGCGCGCGCCCCACCGGTTCGCCGCTGCTGTCGGTCGCCAACGGTCATTCCGATTACGTCAAGACCACCGTGGAGGCGACCCGCAACCAGCGGCTGGCCGAGAACTTCAACCTGCTGGTGGGCATTTCGGGCCAATGGGCGCCGCTGTCGCTGCTGGCGGCCGAGCAGTTCGCCCTGGGCGGCAGCCAGTACGGCCGCGCCTACGACCCCGCCGAGGTGACCGGCGACAGCGGCATCGCCGGCAAGCTGGAACTGCAATACATGGGGCCGGAAATCCCCGTGGTGCGCGACTGGCAGATCTACGCCTTCTGGGATGGCGGCCGCACCTGGCTGGCCAACGCGCCGGCCGGCACGTCACCGGCCCACGACCTGGTTTCGGCCGGGTTCGGCGTGCGCTCGAACCTCAACGACTGGACGGCGCTCAACGCCGAGCTGGCGGTGCCGCTCACCCACTCGGTCGCCGCGCTCGGCGACAACAACGGTAAGGACGTGCGCGGCTTCATGGGCCTGGTCGTCCGCTACTGATCGGTTTGTCCACGGGAATGGGCTCAAGGAAAGGGACTTCGATGGCACGCAACCGCCGCAGGATCAAGGCCGCCCCCGCGAAGCCGGCCGCCCCCGCCCGGCCGATGGGTTTCGGCCCGCGCTTTAGCACGTTGCGCAAGGCCTTGCTGGCCTGTTCGTCCATCTGCACCGTCCTGGCGCTGCCCGCCGGGCCGGCCCACGCCTTGCCCCAAGGCGGCCAGATCACCCAGGGCAGCGG
>DATJKV010000473.1:0-6089 GCA_035491155.1 Magnetospirillum sp.
CGACGACCGCCCCGACCCCGAGGAGATCGTCGCCGAGCGCCAGGAGCTGATGTACCGCCGCGAGCTGCTGAAATCCGCCTGGGGCGAGCTGTCCGAGCGCGAACGCGACATCGTCGCCGAGCGCACCCTGCGCGACAACCCGCTGCGGCTGGAGGACCTGGCCCAGCGCTACGGCATCAGCCGCGAGCGCGTACGTCAGATCGAAGCAGCGGCGCTAGCCAAACTGAAGACGCTGGTCCGCGCCGCCGAGGCCAAGCTGCTGCCCAAGCCCCAGCCGGCCTGATGTCTTTCCCTCTCCCGCCCGGCGGGAGAGGGTGGCCCGCCGGCGGGCCGGCATTCATGTGGGGTGAGGGGCTAACCTCGCGCGGCAGCCTCGCCTTTTTCTTAGTCCGCCACGGCCTTGGCGCGGTCAGCCGCATCCAGGTCCGGCAAACTTTTCAGCCATGCCCACCACGCCTCGTCCCTGGGAAAGCGTACCGCCACCGACAGCGAACTTAGGTCGCTCCGATTGGGTTTGAACGATATATAGCTCACGCCCCGGCGGCGATAGCGACGCCATCCCGCCATATCTGCTCGCAGCATTTCCGACCGTCCACCCCAGCCGCGCACCTCGATGCGGTCAGGGTGCAGAATGACCCGAGTGAACACGGCAGGGAGCACCACGAGCAGGGCAATGGCGGCCAAAACCGGCAGGCTGATCCCGGCGCGCAGGACATCCATCTTTGCCCAAAGCACCACAAAGCCGATCCCCATAGGCGGCACCAACCACCATAAGCTGGTCCGGTAAGTGCGGGGGTAATCGCTTTCGTTCATGCTGCTCACGCTTTCCGGGACGACGGCGCAGCAAGAAGCGTAACACGATCCAGGCTCACCCCCTACGCACCAGCCTCCTGCCCCGCCTTTTGCTCGCCGACGACGCCCTCGCCGCCTTTTCTTTCCGACGGCAGCAGCGCCGCCGCTGCCGCCACCACCAGGGCGGCCCCCGCCAGCAGGACGAACAGGACCTCGAAGCCGCCCGAGGCGACGCGGATCAGCGACACCAGCGGCACCGCCAGCCCCGACACGCCGAAGGACAGCACGAACTTGAGGCCGAAGGCGGTGCCGCGCCACTTAGCTGGCGTGTACTTGGCCAGCAGCAGGTTCTCGGCCGGGATGGCGGCCATGTTGCCGGCCACCGCCAGCAGCGCCAGCGCCACCATGGAGATGCCCGACGCCCAGGCCAGCGCCGCCAGCAACGGGGCCTGGGCCAAAGCCGCCAGCAGGTAGACCTTCTTGGCCGGGAAGCGGTCGGCCAGGTGGCCGGCGGCGATCTGGGTCAGGCCGGCGAGGAGATAGACCACCGTCACCGCCAGCGCCGCATCGCCCACATTGGCGCCGCCCAGGCGTTCCTCGAACAGCTTGGGCAAGGACGGCTGGGTGGCCTGGTAGATTAGGCCGGCGCACAGCATGGTGACCGACAGCACGATGCCGGCGCGCATGGCGTCGCCCTTGGACGGCTCGGGCTGGGGCGCGCGGTCGGCCTTGGCCTCGATCACCCAGCCCTTGGCCACGAACACCAGGAAGGCGAGGCCGGTGAGCAGGACCAGCACACCCGGAACCACAAAGGCGGCGCGCCAGCCCGAGGCGGCGATGAGCGTGCCGGCCGTCAGCGAGGCGACACCGGGACCGATGCCGCCGAACACGCCGTTGATGCCGATGGCCTTGCCCTTGTCCACCGCGCTACGGATCATCCAGGCGATGCCGACCGGGTGATAGATGGAGCCGAACAGCCCGATAAGGGCCAGCACGAAGCCCACCGCCCACGGTCCTTGCACCAGCCCCATGGCCAGGGCCGACAGGCCGAGACCCAGGAAGAACACCGCCATCATGCCCACAGTACTCCAGCGGTCGCCCAGCCAGCCGGCGGCGGGGGCCAGCAGGCCGTAGAGCAGCTTGCCGACGACGATCAGCGCCAGCACCTCCTCGTAGGACAGGCCCAGCTCGCCCGGCAGCACCAGGGCGGCGATGTAGAAGATGGGCTCGAACACATGGGAATAGAGGTGCCCCAGGCACGAGAAGGCCAGCGAGGCGCGGGCGGAACGGGCGGTCATGATGATGGTCACTCCTGTCCCGACAGGGTCAGTTTGCGCCCCGCCCCCAGCCCGGCCACCAGAGCCAAAGCGACGACGACGACGAATAGCGGTCCGGCCGGCCGCCACGAACCGGCGGCCTCGCGCAGCAGGCCCAACGCCATGGGGCAAAAGGCCGCCAGCGTATAGCCGACACCTTGCACCATGCTGGACAACTGCGCCGCCACGTGGCCGTCGCGGGCGCGCAGCACGATCAGCGTCAACGCCACCGAGAAGCAGGCGCCTTGGCCCATGCCCAGCACCGCCGCCCACAGCCACACCGTCCAGGCGTCCACCGGGGCGTACAGGCAGCCCAGCAGCCCGGCCAGGGTGCAGCCCAATGCGACGGCCACGGCGGCGCGCTGGTCTCGGGCGCGGCCGGCCAGGATGGGGGCGATCAGCGCGGCGGGCAGTTGCACCACCACCGAGAACGACACCAGCCAGCCGGCGCTGGCTGCATCCAGACCGCGGTCGCGCAGGATGGGGGCCAGCCAGCCGAACACCGCATAGGCCAGCGAGGATTGCAGGCCCATGAACAGCGTGACCTGCCACGCCAGCGGGCTGCGCCACAATCCCCGCACCTCCGGCGCCGGGGGCGCCACGGCAGCGCCTCGGCGCGGCAGCATGGGCGCCCACACCAGGGCGGCACAGACGGCCGGAATGGCCCAGGTACCCAGGGCCAGGGCCCACGAACCACCCAGCAAATTGGACAGCGGCACCATGATGCCGGCGGCGAAGGCGGCGCCCCAGCACAGGCACATGGTGAACAGGCCAGTCATCAGGGTGCCGTGGTCGCGGAAGTCACGTTTGACCAGACCGGGCAGCAGCACGCCGACCACGCCGATGGCGCCGCCGACGATAGCGGTGCCGGCGAACAGCGGCAGCGGCGTGGCAAGGGTGCGCAGGGCCAACCCGGCCACCAGCACGCCCATCCCCGCCAGCACGATCCGCTCGGCGCCCCAACGTCGCGCCAGGCCGGGAGCCAGGGGGCCGGCAAGCCCCATGCACAGCACCGGTAACATGGTCAGCAATCCCACCACCCCGCCCAAGGCCGGCAGGGAAGCGCGGATTTCGTTGAGCACCGGGCCGACGCTGGTCAGCGGCGGCCGCAGGTTGCAGGCCACCACCAGCATGGCGACCGCCAGCATCCAGCGCGGCATGACCGGCACCGGCGCGGCGGGATTGTCCTCCACGTCAACCAGCAGGTCCTCGGCCAGTTCGTTACGGGGAGCGGTCATGGGCTCAGCGCTCCAACAGGGTGTCGAGGGTGGCCAGCAGCGGCGCGAACAGGGCGCGCACCGCCGCCGCCGCGCCGTCCGCATCCCGCCGGGCGATGGCGTTCAACAGGGCGCGGTGCTGCTCGGCGCTGGGCTCGGGCAGGTCGGCGTCGCCGATGCTGCGGCGGATGCTGGTGCGGATGGCGGTGGCGAAATAGAGATACAGCTCCTCCAGCGCGGGATTACCGGCGGCGGCGACGATGCCGCGATGAAAGGCGAAGTCGTGGTCGATGTATTCGTCGATGCGCCCGGCCGGAATCAAACCTTCCGCCAAGTCGCGCGCCCGGCCCAGCGCCGTCAAATCCTCGTCCGAACGCCGGCTGGCTGCCAGCCGCGCCGCCGCCTCCTCCAAGGCGCAGCGCACCTCGATCCGGTCGCGCAGCGAGGCGCGGGCGACCTTGCGCAGGGTCTCGCCGCCATCGGTCGCCGCCCGCACATAGGTGCCGTCACCCTGACGCACCTCCAGCACGCCGGCATGGGCCAGGCCGCGCACCGCCTCACGCACCGTGTTGCGGCTGACGCCCAACTGGCGCACCAGTTCGGGCTCGGGCGGAATGCGGGCGCCCACCTCCCACGCCCCCTCGGCGATGCGTCCACGCAACGCCTCAGCAGCCTGCTCCACCAATGACCGGCGCTCGATGCCCATAACCACCCCATTCATAGGATCATCCAATCATCCTATGTTTGAGCGTGCAGGCGAGCAAGCGGCAATTCGTCATAGGAGGCAGCAGGCCGCACGCATGGGTGCGGCCCTCGCTCCCTCAGATTGCTCTAGAAACTCCGCCGCTCCCCACCATCTCGTCACCCCCGCGAAAGCGGGGGTCCATGCAGGGGTAAGATCGATTGTGTGATGCCAATGTTGTGCTGGCGGAACCATGGATTCCCGCTTTCGCGGGAATGACGGGAAAATTCGGGTTTTCCGCAGCCTGCTAGCGGTTGGCTTTCTTGGCGTTGGTCAGGCGCCAGGCGGTGAAGATGATCACCGCCACCACGGTGACGATGATGGTGCCCAGCGCGTTGATCTGGGGCGACACGCCCAGGCGCACCGAGGAGAACACCTCGATGGGCAGGGTGGTGGCGCCGGGGCCGGAGACGAACTGGGTCGCCACCACGTCGTCCAGCGACAGGGTGAAGGCCAGCAGCCAGGCCGACGCCAGCGAGGGCGCGATCACCGGCAGGGTGATCAGGAAGAACACCTTGAGCGGACGGGCGCCCAGGTCCAGCGCCGCTTCCTCCAGGCTTTCGTCCATCTGGGACAGGCGCGAGCGCACCACCACGGTGGCGTAGGCCATGCCCACGGTGGTGTGGGTAATGGCGATGGTGGCGAAGCCGCGGCCGTCAGGCCAGCCGGTCAATTGTTCCAGCGCCACGAACAGCAGCAGCATGGCCAGGCCCAGGATGATTTCGGGCATCACCAGCGGCGCCGCGATCAGGCCGTTGAACAGCAGGCGACCCCGGAACTTGCCGTAGCGCACCAGCACCACCGCCGCCAGGGTTCCCAGCACCAGCGACGCTGAGGCGCTGGTGGCGGCGATCTTCAGGGACAGCCAAGCGGCGTTGAGGAAGGCCTCGTTGTGGGCCAGCTCGGCGTACCACTTGGTGGAGAAGCCACCCCAGACGTTGACGATGCGGGCGCCGTTGAACGACCACACCACCAGCAAGGCGATGGGCAGGTACAGGAAGGCGTAGCCGAAGCCCAGGGCCGACAACAGGAAGAGGGAGCGATTGCGCATCAGCGTCCCTCCTTCGGCTCCAAGGCCGACTGCCAGCGCTGGAACAGGGCGATGGGCACCGCCAGCGCCGCCAGCATGGCCACCGCCAGCGCGGCGGCCGAAGGCCAGTCGCGGTTCAGCGCGAACATGTCCCACAGTGCCTTGCCCAGCATCTGGGTGTCGCCGCCGCCCAACAGGTCGGGAATGACGTATTCGCCCACCGCCGGCACGAACACCAAGAGCGAGCCGGCGACGATGCCGGGCAGCGACAGCGGCAGGGTCACCGACAAGAACGCCCTGAACGGCCGGGCGCCCAGATCGGCGGCGGCCTCCAGCAGCGAGGGGTCCTGCTTTTCGAGGGTGGCGTAAAGCGGCAGCACCATGAACGGCAGGTAGGAATAGACGATGCCGATATAGACCGCCACCGAGGTATTGAGGATCACCAGGGGCTCCGAGATGATCCCCGTCCACATCAGGAAGCCGTTCAGCAACCCCTCGTCCTTGAGGATGCCCATCCAGGCATAGACGCGGATCAGGAACGTGGTCCAGAACGGCAGGATCACCAGCAGCAGCAAGGGCCCGCGCCGGGACTCGGGCGCCCGGGCGATGGCCAGCGCCATGGGATAGCCGATCAACAGGCACATCAGCGTGGACAGGCCGGCGATGGTCAGCGACTGGAAATAGGCCGAGACGTAGAGGTCGTCCTCGAATAGCAGGACAAAGTTGTTGAAGGTGGCGCGGATACCGACGAAGGCACCGTCGGCGAATTCCAGCAACGGCTCGTAGGGCGGCACGCCGACGCGGATTTCCGAGATGGAAATCTTGGCGACGATCAGCAGCGGAATCAGGAAGAAGACCAGCAGCCAGACGAAGGGCACGCCCAGCACCGCGCGGCGCCCCCAGGTCCCGCGTTCCACGGGTTTCTTCACGGCAGCACCACCGCGTTGGCAGGATGCCAGGACAGCACCACCTCGTCGTTCCAGGTTACCGCC
>DATJKV010000474.1:0-1536 GCA_035491155.1 Magnetospirillum sp.
GCGAGAATGCGGTCGGACCCCGACTGCACCGGCAGGTGCAGGAACGGCATCAGCTTGTCCACCCGGCCATGCGCGGCGATCAGCTCGTCGTCCATGTCGCGCGGATGCGAGGTGGTGTAGCGGATGCGCTCCAGCCCGTCGATGCCGGCCAGATCGCGGATCAGCGCGCCGAAGCCGTGCCCGCCCTCGCCATGCCAGGCATTGACGTTCTGCCCCAGCAGGCTGATCTCCACCACGCCCTGGGCCACCAGCTTGCGCGCCTCGTCCAGGATGGCCGCGGCCGGGCGCGAGTACTCGGCGCCGCGCGTATAGGGCACCACGCAGAAGGTGCAGAACTTGTCGCAGCCCTCCTGCACCGACAGGAAGGCGCTGCCGCCATCGGCGCGCGCTTCCGGCAGATGGTCGAATTTGGGCTCCAGCGGGAACTCAGTGTCCAGCACCGCGCCGCCAAAACCGTTCTTCTGCGCGGCGCGGGTCGCCTGGGCCACCATCTCGGGCAGGCGGTGATAGGTCTGCGGCCCCAGCACGATGTCGACGAAGGGGGCCCGGCGCAGGATCTCCTCGCCCTCGGCCTGCGCGACGCAGCCGGCCACGGCGATGATCATCCTGCCGCCCCGTTCCGCCTTGTGGGCGCGCCAGCGACCCAGTTCCGAGAAGGTCTTCTCGGCCGCCTTCTCGCGGATGTGACAGGTGTTGAGGATCACCATGTCGGCATCCTCGGGACCATCGGTCATGGCATAGCCCAGCGGCGCCAATACGTCCGCCATGCGGGCGGAATCGTAAACGTTCATCTGGCAGCCGTAGGTTTTGACGAAGAGCTTCTTGGTCAATGTCGTCGGCCTGCGGTCTTTTCACCGCCGGCAATCTGGAAGACGCGCCTGGAAACGCAACGGGGGCGGGACCATGGGGTCTCGCCCGGCTATGGGCCGAACCCTATGGATTCCCAGCCGGGGAGTCAAGGATTCCCGCCCGTCTCCCGCGAAAGCGGGAGGCCGGCGACACGTTTACTCCGCCGCTTGGTACTCCGCCGCTTGGGCCTGGCGCGGGCGGCGCGAGCGGATGTGGCTCTCGTCCACCCGGCCGGCCAGGGCGGCGACCACGCCGTGCGACACCACGTCGTGGCAGTGGTGGGACAGGGCCTTGCGGTCGGAGAAATCGGCGAGGCTGACCACCGGGTGGAAAATCACCTCGACGGTAAGCTGACCCAAACCCAGGGCGGCGAACAGGTGCCCGGCCAGGGTCATGTCGCCGTACCAGGCATAGAAGGGACGCAACGCCCGGCCGAGCGCGCGGCCGTCCAGGCGGGTATAGGCGACCGAGACCGGCTGCACCGGCAACAACTGGCCTTCGGGCCCGGTCGCTTGCGCCACCGCGAACAGCGAGCTCTTGAATGGCAGCACCCGATTGCCGTCGCTGGACGTGCCCTCGGGGAACAGGATCAACGAATCGCCCGCCGCCAGCCGCGACGACAACTGATCACGCTCGCGCGCGGTGGCGCCGCGCTTGCGGTCGACGAACACCGTCCTGGCGATGCGG
>DATJKV010000475.1:0-3742 GCA_035491155.1 Magnetospirillum sp.
AAAAGGGGAAGTCGATGCGGAAGCGGTCGGGCTTGCGGAAGCGGATCACCACCAGGCTCTCGTCGGCGGTGGGAATGTCGCGGGCGATGATGGGGTCCGAGGTATCGACGATGGGCACCCGCTGGAAGTTGATGTCGGTCAGCTTGAACTGCGGCACGATGTAGTGAACGTAGTCGTGCATGCGGCGCAGGATGGTGTCCATCACCGCTTCCTCGGAATAGCCGCGCACGCGCGTGTCGCGGTGGATCTTCTGAATCCATTCCAGGTTGATCACCGGCACCACGCCGATCTTCAAATCCACATGCTGGGCGACGTTGCAGTCCTTGGTGACCACGCAGCCGTGCAGGCCCTCGTAGAACATCAAATCGGTGTCGGGCGGCAGGTCCTCCCACGGGGTGAACTCGCCGGACTTGACGTTCAGATGGGTGAAGCGCTTGGCCTCTTCCTCATTGTGGACGTACAGGCGGCGGCGGCCGGCGCCGGTTTCGCCATAACAGCGGAATACCTCTTCCAACTCGCCGAACAGGTTGGCGTCGGGGCCGAAATGGCTGAAGGTGCGGCTGGTGCGTGCGGCCTCGGCCAGCGCCTTCTTCATGTCGGCGCGATTGAAGCGGTGGAAGCTGTCGCCCTCGACGATCGCCGGCTTGATGCCCTCGCGCCGGAACATGTGCTCGAAGGCTTCCTTGACGGTGGTCGTGCCGGCGCCGGACGAGCCGGTGACCGCGATGATGGGATGCTTCCTCGACAAAGATGCCGTCCTCTTCAGAGCCTGGCGGGCGCGGGCATCACATGGCCCGTTCTCCCCATACTCCTTTTCGCGGCGGCCCGCAAATGTTCGCCACCCGGCAAGGTGGCCGCAGGCCGACCCGCCGGGGTGGGGATCAGGCGTAGGCCTGGAGATAGAGCTGGGCCAACTCGTCGGCGCTGGGGATACGAGGGTTATTGGCGGGCGAACCCGAAGCCAGCGCTTGCTCGACCATCACCGGAATGAGGTCGTGGTAGCGCGCTTTATCCACGCCCCAGCTGGTCGGGCCGGGCACGTCGAGGTCGCGGTTTAGCGCCTTTAGTCCGTTGATCAGCGTCACCACCGCTGCCTCGTCGCTCTCGCCGATGTCCGCCCAGCCCATGGCGCGGGCGCAGGCGGCATAGCGGGCGGGAGCGGCGGGGGCCGAGAACTCGGTCACCAGCGGCAGCAGCATGGCGTTGGATAGGCCATGCGGAATCTTGAAGAAGGCGCCCAGCGGTCGGCTCATGCCGTGCACCAGCGCGACGGAGGCGTTGGAGAAGGCCAGCCCGGCCTCGGTGGCGCCCAGCATCATCGTCTCGCGTGCGGCCTCGTCGTCGGGGTGGTCGCAGGCGGTGCGGAGCGCGCCCGAGATGCGGGCAATGGCCGACAGCGCCATAGCGTCCGAGAACGGATTGGCGCGGCGGCCCACATAGGCCTCGATGGCGTGGGTCAGGCTGTCGATGCCCGTATCGGCAGTGAGCCGGCGCGGCATGGAGAGCGTCAGGCGCCAGTCCACCAGCGCCGCCGTCGGCACGAAGGCGAGCCCGGCGCAAAGCATCTTCTCCCCGCCGTCGCTGTCGATGATGACGGTAACGCGCGAGACCTCGGAGCCGGTGCCGGCGGTGGTGGGAATGGCCACCAGCGGCAGGCCGGCGCGGTTGACCTGGACTGGCACCTTGTAGTCGCGCATGCGTCCGCCATGGGCGGCCAACACCGACATGGCCTTGGCAGTATCCATGGGGCTGCCGCCGCCGATGGCCACCACGCTGTCGTAATTCCCCGCCGCCAGTGCCGCCAGGCCGGCAGACACCGAATCGGTGGTGGGGTCGGGGATGGTGTCGGCGAACACGCCGCAGCCTATGCCGGCCTCTTCCAGCGCGGCGAGGATGGGGGCTAGCGCGCCGGACTCCAGTGTCCGCCGTCCGGTCACCACCAACGGGCGGGACAGGGCGAGTTGCGCCAGCACCTCGGGCAGCTGACGGCTGACGCCGCCGCCGACGCGCAGGATGCGGGGGAAGGCCAGCGAGAAGTCCACCGCCACGTCACACCGCCTTGGAATGGCGCTGTTCGCCCTTCTTCAGGTAGCGGTCGAAGGCCGAGGCGACGGCGCGCACCAGGGTCCGGCCTTCGTCGGTGACGACGATGCGGCGGCCCTTGACTATCGCCAAGCCGTCTTCCTCCATGGGGGCGATGGCGGCCAGCTCGGCGTCGAACTGGCTGGCATCGGCCCCGAACCGGGCGCAAATGGCGTCCAGGTCGATCTCCAGGTCGCACATCAGGGTCATGATGATGGCGCGGCGCAGGCGGTCGTCGTCATTGACGGCGACGCCCCGGGCAGCGGCCAGCCGGCCGTTCTTGATGGCGTCCTGGTAGAAGTGGATCTCGCCCTCATTGGCCACATAGCCCTGGGGCAGCGAGCCGATGCCCGAGGCGCCAAAGCCGATCAGGGTGTCGGCGGTGTCGGTGGTGTAGCCCTGGAAGTTGCGGTGCAGTCTCTTGTCCTTCAGCGCCAGCGCCAACTCGTCGTCGGGCGCGGCGAAGTGGTCGAGGCCGATCTTGACGTAGCCGAGGCTTTCCAGCTTGGCGGTGCCCTGCTCGTATTGCTGCCAGCGGGTGTCGGTGTCGGGCAGCGCGTCTTCCGGGATCAGCCGCATGTGCTTCTTCATCCACGGCACGTGGGCGTAGCCGAACAGGGCGATGCGGCGGGGCTTGAAGCCGTGCGCCTTGTCGATGGTGTCCAGCAGGCCTTCCACCGTTTGGTGGGGCAGGCCGTAGACCAGGTCCATGTTGATCTCGGGCACGCCGTGCTGGCGCAGCCAGTTGATGACGTTGGCCGTCACCTCATAGGGCTGGATGCGGTTGATCGCCTTCTGGACCTTGGGGTCGAAGTCCTGCACGCCGATGGAGGCGCGGGTGACGCCGGCCGAGGCCATGGCCTTGACATAGGTCTCGTCCGCCGTGCGCGGATCCAGTTCGACGGCAACCTCGGCATCGGGCTTGACGATGAACTTGCGCCGCAAGGTATCCACCGTGCGCACGAAATCCTCAGGGCTGAGGATGGTCGGGCTGCCGCCGCCGAAATGGATGTGACGTGCCGTCATGCGGGTGGGCAGCTTCTGCGCCACCAGCTCCACCTCGCCCAACAGAGCGTCCATATAGGCGGCCACCGGGGCGTAGCGCTTGGTGATCTTGGTGTGGCAGCCGCAGAACCAGCACATCTCGGCGCAATAGGCGATGTGCAGGTAGAGCGACAGCTCCTCGGCGGGATCGATGCCGGCCAGCCACTGGCCGTAGGTGTCGGGGCCGATGCCGGGATGGAAATGCGGCGCGGTCGGGTACGAGGTGTAGCGGGGCACCCGGAGGTCGTATTTGGCCGAAAGATCGCGGCGCATCGGCAGCATTTCCCAACGTTACTGATAAGAACCAGCGACCCTACTCCCGAGCCGGGCGGTATTCAACCGCCTGCGCCATGGGGTCTTGCCGTCCTCTCCCCTTGGATAAGGACGCTTCCCCGCCTGGATAGACCGGTCTCACCGGAAGGGTGTTACGGCGTGCGGTGCCGATCGCGCTAAAGTCATTCCTGTCGGCGGCTGATCGTTCAGCCGGTTCGAAGCGCACCATCACCATCGACGCCTCGCTTCCTGGCCTCAGGTCCAGGGAAACGGCCGAGGCTTGCCTTTATCCAGCCGCCATTGCGGCGGCGGCCGTGCCGCCCCGAAAGGGGCAAACGACGCC
>DATJKV010000476.1:0-4300 GCA_035491155.1 Magnetospirillum sp.
GCCCGAGGCCTGGCCGGCGGCAGACACCGCCTTGACGGCGCTTTCCAGCCCGTCGCTCACCTGACGGGTGCCGCTGGACACCCGGTCGATGGAGCGGGCGATGTCGGCGGTGGCGGCGGCCTGCTGCTCCACCGCGGCCGCCACCGTCGCCGAGATCGCGTTCATGCGGCCGATGATGGTGTCCACGTTGCGGATGGCCTCCACCGCCTTGCCGGTCTCGCCCTGCACGCTGGCCACCTGGGCGCCGATCTCCTCGGTGGCCTTGGCCGTCTGGTTGGCCAGATGCTTCACTTCGTTGGCGACTACGGCGAAGCCCTTGCCGGCATCACCGGCACGCGCCGCCTCGATGGTGGCGTTGAGCGCCAGCAGATTGGTCTGCGAGGCGATGGCGCTGATCATGGAGACGATCTCGCCGATGCGTGACGCGCTGGCGGCCAATTCACGCATGATGGCGTCGGTACGCTGCGATTCGCTGGCGGCTTCCGCGGCGATGCGGTTGGACTCGTCGACCTGACGGCCGATCTCACCGATGGAGGCGGACAGCTGGCTGGTGGCACTGGCCACCTGGGTCGCCGAATCGGCGGCCTCGTGGGCAGCCTGGTCCACATGGGCGGCGTCACGGCGCGCCTCCTCGGACAGGGTGCCGAGCGCGCGGGCGGCGTCCTCCATGCGGCTGGCGGCCTCGGCCACCGTGTCCACCACGCCGCGCACCGAGCCGTCGAACTCGCTGGCCATGCGCTCGCGGGCGGCGCGCCGCTCGGTCGCGGCCTGCTCGTCGGCCTCGGCCTGGCTGCGGCGCATCTGTTCTCGCTCGATGGCGGATTCTTTGAACGATGCCAGCGCGCGGGCGATGTCGCCGATCTCGTCCCGGCGGTCGGCACCGTCCACGCTGATGCTGGTGTCGCCCTGGGCCAGCCGGGTCATGGCGGCGATGATGGTCGCGGTGGGGCGGGTGATGGAGCGGGTGATCAGCGTCGAGGTCCCCGTCAGCACCATCAACCCGATCAGGCCGACCGCCAGCCCGATGATTCCGGTGGTGCGGTAGGTCGCCATGGCGGCGTCGAATTCGTCATGGGCCAGGGAGATTTGCAGGTTCATCAGCCCGCGCATGGCCTCGCTGGCGTCGGACAGGGCGTGGGCGGTGGTCTCGTCGAACTGCTCGCGGGCCGAGTAGGCATCGCCTTCGGTGGCGAGATCCAGGGTCTTGTGGGCCGAAGTGAGGAATGCCCGCACCGCCTCGTGCGAGACCTCGGCCAGCGAGCGCTCATCCTCGCCCAAGGGTCCCGAGCTATAGGCCTGCCAAAGCTGAGTCACCTCGGTCTCGGTGGCGGTCAGGTCGGCCTTCATGCGCTCGGCGGAAAGGCGCGATTCGCTCAGCGCGGCGGCCGAGACGTCGGCTCCCATGCGGCTGATGCCATCCTGCACCTGGGCCAGCTGTCCCAGCGGCACCACGCGGCCGCCATAGACCATCTCGATGCCGCGCGACAGCGTGCGGCTGCCCAACAGGCCGGTGGCGCCGATGGCGATGGCCAGCAGGACGCTGACGGTCAGCAGGATCGCCAGGCGGGCACTGAAGGTGAGGTTGTTCAGCATGCAGTTTCCTCCCAGGCCCTTGTGCGTAAAGGGGGGAGGATTGACTACGCCCGTAAGGCGTTGCCTGTATATTGCGGATATCCGAAAGATATAAGCTTAAGGTTGCGATCAGCTTTGTTCGCCGGCCTTGCGGTGCCGGTAGGTGACCAGTTCGTGGACGATGCCGTGCAGGGTCTGCACTTCCTGATTGGTCAGGTTGGCGCGCTGGAACAGGTTACGGATATTGCGCACCATCACCGGGCGCTTGTCCGGGTGGCGCAGGAAGCCGCACTCGTCCAATTCGCGCTCCAGATGGTCGAAAAAGCCCAGCAGCTTGTCCTTGCTGGCCGGCGGCTGGGCGCCCTTGGTCATGTGGCGCTCGGGCAGTTCAGGATCGGCCGCCTGATACCACTCGTAGGACACCAGCAGCACGCATTGCGCCAGGTTGAGCGACGAATAGTCCGGGTTCAGCGGCACGGTGACGACGGTGTCGGCGATGGCGACGTCGTCGTTGTGCAGGCCGGTGCGCTCGGGGCCGAACAGCACGCCGAAACGCTGGCCGTCGGCGGCAATGGCGCGCATGGCCGTCGCGGCGGTCTTGGGGGTGTCCACCGGCTTGACCATGAAGCGGTTGCGCGCCGTGGTGGCCCACACCCGGCTGAGGTCGGCGACGGCCTCCTCGGTGGTCTCGAAAACCTTGGCCCCCAGCACGACGCGATCGGCGCCCGAGGCCGCGGCGATGGCGCGTTCGCTCAGCCAGTCGGGCTTGGGCGCCACCAGGCGCAAATCGGTCAGGCCGTTGTTCAGCATGGCCCGCGCGGCGGTGCCGATGTTTTCCGACAATTGCGGTCGGACCAGGATGATCGCCGGCCCGGTGGGGGAAGTGGTTTCGGTCATTGTCCGTCGAGAGGCTAGTGTGGTGATTCTGAAATTCGCACCATTTTTGCGAATTTCAGAATCACCACACAATTCAATAGGTTAGTGGCCTGCTTACCTCCGAAATTCATGTTATGAATTCGGAAGCAGGACACGAGAGAGCCCTGGGTTTAACAAACGGGACGCGATGGATCATATCCCCCTTAAACGGCCGCATTTTTTCTTCACCACGGCCCCCCTTCCCTGCCCCTACATCGCTGGGCGGCTGGAGCGGAAGATCGTGACCGAATTGAATGGTCCCGACGCCGAGGTGCTGCACGAGGCCCTGTCGCGCGCAGGCTTCCGCCGCAGCCATTCCATCGCCTATACCCCCGCCTGTCCCGGCTGCAGCGCCTGCATTCCGGTGCGCATCATCGCCGACGGCTTCGTCGCCGATCGCACCATGCGCCGCATCGTCCGCGCCAACCAGGACCTAGTGGCCCGCAAGGTGCCGGCCCGCGCCACCGCCGAGCAATACCGCCTGTTCTCGCGCTATCAGGAATCCCGCCATGCCGGCGGCGACATGGCCCTGATGGGCTTTTACGACTACCGCTCGATGGTCGAGGATAGTCCCATCGAGACCTTCCTGGTCGAGTTCCGCCGCCCCGACGGCACCCTGGCCGCCGCCTGCCTGGCCGATCGCATGTCCGACGGCCTGTCGGCGGTGTACAGCTTCTACGACCCCGACCTGGCGAAGCGGTCGCTGGGCACCTATGTGGTGACCTGGCTGGTGGACGAGGCGCGCCAGCAGCAGCTTCCTTACGTCTATCTCGGGTACTGGATCGCCGAGAGCCGCAAGATGTCCTACAAGTCGCGCTTCTCCCCGCTGGAAGCGTTCGGCCCCAACGGCTGGCACATTCTGGATGTGAACGACGAAGACCAGGGCGCCCGGGCCGTTCCCGACCTGCGCTAGCCGTTCGCGCAGACCTCCTCCCCCCCTTGTTCCGGCCCCGCGCTATGGCATAGTGCCCCGGGCCTTTTGGAGCGCCACCCCCGGGGGAGGAAGCCTTGTCCGTGTTGCTGCGCCTGTGCGGCGCGATCGACCGTCTGAACGGTGCCATCGGCCGCGCCGTCACGTGGGCCGTCCTGGCGATGACCCTGATCAGCTCGGGCAACGCGCTGATCCGCTATGGCTTCAACATCAGTTCGAACGCCTGGCTGGAGATCCAGTGGTATCTGTTCTCGGCGGTGTTCCTGCTGTGCGCCGGATATACGCTGCGGCACAACGAGCACATCCGCATCGACGTGATCGCCGGGCGTTTCAGCCGGCGCACGCAGGCCTGGATCGAAGTGCTGGGTGGCGCACTCTTCCTGCTGCCCATGGCCTGTCTGATTCTGTGGCTGTCGTGGCCCATCTTCATGGGCTCGTTCACCTCGGGTGAGATGTCCTCCGATGCCGGCGGTCTGGTGCGCTGGCCGGCCAAGCTGTTGATCCCCGTGGGCTTCGCCCTGCTTGCGTTGCAGGGCGTGTCCGAAACCGTCAAGCGCCTCGCCTTCCTGCTGGGTATGGCGCCCGATCCCGCCGCGCGCGAGGACGGTGCCCATGGCTGAGATGCTGATCGCCAATATGGCGCCGTTCATGTTCGCGGCGCTGGTGGTGTTCCTGCTGCTGGGCTATCCGGTCGCCTTTGCCCTGGCCGCCAACGGCCTGCTGTTCGGCCTGGTGGGCATCGAGTTGGGGTTGTTGCAGCCGCAGCTGCTGCAGGCGCTGCCCGAGCGCATCTTCGGTATCATGCGCAACGACACCCTGCTGGCCATCCCCTTCTTCACCTTCATGGGGTTAATCCTGGAACGCAGCGGCATGGCCGAGGAC